>NZ_JAFMPL010000036.1:0-64931 GCF_019038455.1 Nocardia noduli | reverse complement strand
GAGCCGGGGAGGGAGGCCTCACCGTCGGTGACGGCGATGATCGATACGGAGACGTCGGCGTCGGTGAGGTACGCGGCGAGCGCGCCGACGCCGAGGACTTCGTCGTCGGGATGCGGCGCGATGATCTGCAAAGGCGCCGTGGCGAATTCGGCGGGGTCGACAGTGGGCAGACGCCGGACCCACGGCTGCCACACGTGCAGCGGTGTGCCCGGATCGGAGATCTCGCATTCGGCGAAGCGTCGCCCGCTCATCGAGGACCGACCAGGGATCCGAGGTCGGCGAGATCGTATTCGGCGTGACTCTGCCGGAGATAGACGGTGAGGTCGGCGACCCGTCGCGCGTGGACGGGGTCCTGTCCCAGCGGTGCCGCGCCGAGCGCGCGTCCGACCCGGTCGATGGTCAGTGTCGCCGCGTCCTCGACGACCGCGCGCACCCGCCTGGCGCGAATCCTTGCCGCGCGCATGTCATCCGGGGCGGCATCGATCTCCGCGGCCGAACAGCTCAGTGCGCAGCGTGCCGCGTACAGGGCGGCGTCGACGGCACCGCGGTGCGCTTCGCGCAGGGGATCCTCGCCGGGTGCGTTCATGAGTTTGTCGGCGACCGCCTCGGCCGCGCCGAACCAGCAGGCGGCGACACCGATCGCGCCGTGCCAGAACCCGGGTCTGGCCACGTAGTCGCCGGGCGCGGCGACCGGCGTCGCGGCGACCCGGTCGAAGTCGACGGTGAACGTCGCCGAACCGCTCATGCCGACGCCGTGCCAGGTGCCGGGGACGACGGTGACACCGGGTTCGGACAGATCGACCGCGAACAGCGCCGCGCCCGCGTCCGTATCGGCGGTCACCAGCGCGTGTGTGCAGATCCCGGCCCCCGAGCACCACATCTTGCGCCCCGACAGCACGGCGATGTCGGCGTGTGGCTTCGCCCGCAGCACCGGGGTGGGCGGTTGAGCCGCCCACACGCCCCACAGCTGCCCCGGTCGCGGCGTGTCGGCATGCAGTTCGTGGGTGATCGCGCACGCGTCGGCATGTGCTTCGGCCAAGCGGCCGCTGACCACGTCGGCCCGGGCGAGGTCGATCAAGCCCTGCCACCGTGCTTCGGTACGTCCCGAACCGGGCAGCGGCAACCGCGACACCTCGTCGGCGGGAATATCGTGGTGCACAGGTGTTTCGGTCACCGTTTCTCCTCACGCGCAGTCGGGTGGCGCGCTCGTCAGGCCGCTCAGGTATCCGGCGAATCCGTCGCGAACGCGGTTGCCGAGACGATCCGAGGTCAGGACGGCGGGTTGCTCGGGTCGGGCGATCCGCGCGCCCGCCGCCTCCAGACGGGCGACGAGGTCGACATCTTCCCCGTCGCTCATCGGCCGGAACCCGCCGACGCGGTGGTACCAGTCGGCGCGGAATCCGAGATTCGCGCCGTGGACGTGTTCGTGACCGCCCGCGGTGCGGCGGTGGCGGTAGCGGCGCTCGTACTCCGCGCGCACGTGCTCGTCACGCTCACGCCACCGCACCGCGACGGTGCCGACCGTGACGTCGGCTCGGTCGGTATGCGACAACTGGGCGGTCAGCCAGTCCGAGGGAACCGCCGAGTCGGCGTCGGTGGTCGCGTACCAGAGCCGGTCGAGCCCGCCGTGGCCGAATGCGGAGGCCGCGAAGGCGAAACCCGCCGCACGCGCCGCACCCACATTGCGGGCATCGGTCCAGACACGCGACATCGTCGCCGGGACCAGTCGCGCGGAATCGTCCACGCACGAATCGAGCGCCACCACGACGTGCACCGGGACCGTGACGTCGCCCGCCGCGCGCCTCAACGAGCGCAGGCATCGCGACAGCAGCGATTCCTCGTTGTGGGCGGGGACCACCACCACGACGGCCGTCGGCGCGGACCTCCGCGCGGGCTCATCGTCGGTGTCGGAGACTTCGACCGGAGATGACATCACCTTCAACCCTTCGGGCACCGCCTTCGACCTGCTTCGAGGACAACGGGGATCTACCCCCGCCCGCCGGGGGCAAACAGTGCGCACACCGCGCCGCCCGTCTTGCCGCTATGCCTCGAACAGCAGGTAGAGCCCGGTGAAGGTGAAACCGACCATGAGCAGCATCAAGGTCAGCTGGCCGGTGAGGCGATGCGAGGGCGGCAGCAGGCGTAGGCAGCGGTCGTGGGCGGCGGCGACGCCGAGGATATGGCCGGTGAGCACCGCGAGCACCTTGATCGTGCCGAGTACGGCGGGATGTGTGGACAGCAGGTAGTCGACATCGCGATCGGCGAGTCCGGCGAGATTCCATCCGCGCTGGAACGGGTCGGCGAACAGGATGGCCGTGGCCTGCCCCTTCTCCACCAGGAAGGTGAGATAGTGCGCGACGAGGTATCCGGCGACGATCGGGGTGAGGCTGTGGGCGAGCCGGGCGGGTAGCCGCGCGCGCTCGGCGCGGGTGACCCCGCCGGTGGCCCGCGCCGCGAAATGGAAACCGGCGCCGACGATCACGATGAATCCGAGCAGTCCGAGCGTGCGCAGCACGGTCGAGGTGAATTCACCGCCGCCCGCGTCGTCCAGCAGCGCGCGCCAGGACGGGAAGGTCGAGAAGCTGTCGAAGGCGGTCGAACCGAGCAGTATCGCGGCGACGGCGACCGAACCGATTCGCGCGGGGGTGCCCGCCAGGTTGTCCAGCGGTGACCGCAGGACGAATTCGCCGTCGCGGCCACGGCCGATGGCGCTCGATCTGCCCAGCAGTGTGCTGTAGACCTCGAGCGGATCGCAGTAGCGTGACCACGCGCTGCCGCAGAGGAGCAACCCGGTCGTGGTCACCACGAGGTAGCCCACCAGCCAGGTCGTGACCGCGGCCACCGAGCCGGGGTCGGAGTAGGCCAGTTCGAGCCAGACGAAGGAGAACAGCCCCAGCGCGGCGGGCCACTGGCCCCAGCGTCGCGGACAGCGGAGCAGGCCGTGCCCGAGGGGGCGACCGGCCAGCCCGTAGACGAGCCGGTGCAACGCGCGCGGTGGGGACAGCGCCTTCCAGACCGGCCCGAGCAGCAGCGAGGCCACCATGACACCGACCCAGACGAAGATGTAGAGGACGCCGGGAACAGGGTTGTCGGCGGGATCGGAGGACCCGAAGAACGCGACCGCGAGCACCGCGATCGTTGCGGCCAGCCCGAGCGTGGAGATGGTCGCGCGGACGATCGGCGCGTCGACCACCCGCGTCAGCACCCTCGGCAGCGCGATCCCGGGGCTTCGCGGATCCAGTCGCGGTTCCCGCCAGGCGAAGAGCAGGATCGCGAACGAGAACGTCAACGCCCAGGCCGCGCCGACGAGCGCGTAGGACAGGGGTATCGGCAGATCGCTCGCCCCGCCGATACCGTGGGCCAGAACCGTCATCCGCGCACGAGCAGCGTCACCACCGTGCGGTGGGCGCGATGGAGTTCGAGTTCCACCCGTCCCGGGACGTCGACGGTGAAACGGAAACGCTGTCCGGTCGCGGCGACGATCGGGAAGGTGTGTTCCGGGGTTCCGTGCACGTGCAGTTCGTCGGTGGTGTCGCTGTCGACCACGATCTCCACCGGTTGCCCGACCTTCGCCTCACGCCGCTCGTCGACCGGACTCACCGAGCCCGCGGCGAGACGCACCTCGACGACGACCGAGGCCGGATCTTCCGGCACCGTCGCGGTCGTCGACTCGGTTCCCACGGGATCGGCGGCGGCGCAGCCGGCGGTCAACAGGCAGCCGAGCAGGACCGTCGCGGCTCGGCGTCGCAATGTCATCGGAGTTCCTCGTCACGGTCTTCGGAGTCGTCGTGGCGATCGTCGTCGTGGTCGCCGCGTCGGTCGCGCACGGCGATGAACACCACCACGCCGACCACGAGCAGGGCGGGCAGGAAGGCCGGGATGGCGAGCAGGACCGAATGATCGGCGAGTACGTCGATATGGTCCTCGCCCGCGATCATCCGGCGACCGGTTCCGGTGTCCTGACGCTGTGCGGATACCGCTCGTTGATCCGGGCGGCGCCCCACGACAGCGCCCACACCAGCAGCAGGCTGCACAGCAGCACCAGCAGGCCCGCCGCGGCGAACAGCCAGGACGGATGGTCGAACGAGCGTTCCCGTTGCAGCACGGTGATCTCGGAGACGAACGGACGGGTGAACGTAGTCGACGCCGGGACTTCCTGCGCCCCGATGCCGGGGTCGGCGGCCATGAAGATCGGCAGTGCCGCCTGGAGGCGACCGTCCTGCACGCGCAGCACGGTCTTCCACGAGCCGTGTACCGGAACAGGTTCGGTGGAGACGTAGTGCCCCTCGTCCACCCGGCGCAGGTGGTCGACGACCAGACCGCGACCCGGACTGTCGCCGCCGATCCCGCCCTGCCACGACAGGATCTGGATCCATTCGGGATCGGAGCCGACGAGGTCGCCGGGGGACAGCCTGACATCGGCGAGCACCATCCGTCCGCCCGCCGAAGGTGTTGTGTCGCTGAGCGTTACCGTGGCCTCCGCCTTGTCCGGCACCTCGACGAGCAGCCCGTTGGTGGTGGCCGCGGCCGTGATCAGGACCGCGGCGACGACCAGGGCGCGGCGCACCGGAGGCCGAGGCAGCGGCCGTCCGAGCAAGACGGTCGCCAGCAACGCGCCGATCACCCCGCCCGCGATGCCGACCGGCACCGCCATGGCGAGCAGTTCCGGCCACATCGCCGTGGGCCACGGATCGACGAACATCGCGTCTACCCACAGGGATTCGAGCCACAGCCCGATCGTCGCGATACCCAGTCCGCTCACCGCGCCCCACCACAGCGGGCGACGGAACAGCGGTGCGGCAAGCGCCAGCAGTTCCACCACGACGGCCGCGCCCACGTAGAGCGGGAACACGTTGCGAGGCGCGTCGATGATCGGTCCGCCGACGAGAACCGCGACCACGGTGCGGACCGCGACGGCGAAAGCGACGACGACCAGCGTGCTGAACGGGCCCAGAGTCATGCGCGCGGCGACCAAGGTGATCGACGCGGCGACGACGATCAGCATCGGCTGGAGTACGAGCCGGAACTGCTCGACCCCGAAATCGAATTCGACCTGGAAGACCGACAATCCGATCAGCAGACCGCCGAAGGCGAACCCGCGGATCAGCCACATCGACCGTCCGTCGGGCTGATCCGGTTCGGGCCGGTTGTTCCTGCCCTCGAACTCGAGCAGTAGAACGCCGACGAGGGACAGTCCCGCGCCGCCGATGAGCATGAGATGCGTTGGGCCCCACAGTGTGACGTCCTGGCCGAACATCCGGTGCCAGATATCGTCGAGCGGGAATCCGATCAGCGCGTAGAGCCCCGCGCCCGCCAGGAGAATCCCGCCGACCGGCGCGTACCAGGTGCGGGTGATGCGCACGGCGGCGGCGCCGGGTTTCTCGTCCAGCGGCAGCACGATCGCCGACATTCCCGCGGTGAAGAGGAAGAACAGCCCGACGAGAATGAAATAGTGCGCCGGATTGGCCAGCGGGCCCGCGTCACGGCCATTGCCGACATGCAGGCTCACATCCCAGATGAAGCCGAGCAGCGCGGTCAGGATCGTCGCCAGGAACATCGTCAGCGGCAACGCCACCCATCCGGGCCGGTTGAACTTTCGCCCGAGACCGTCCGCGAGTCGCCGCAACCACGTGATCCGCCGGGTACGGTGCAGATAGCCCACCCACAACAGTGCGATCGCGATCACGCCCGCGCCGCCGGTCATGGCGGCGACCTGATCCAAGGCGGCTCCGCCGCCCTCGCCACCCGACTGGGCCAGCCACATCCGGTGCACACCGTCGAGCACAGAAGACCTCCATCGCGAAGCGCCAGTATGTGTTACGCAAGGTATCATGAAAGACGCGTTTCGCGGCGCTACCCGCGTCGCGCCTTGGATGTAGCTGCGTTGACCCGCGCGCACGAGGCGGATACCCGCTATCGGTTCGATGAATCATCGGACGCGTCGTTGTCTCGAGACGAGAATTCTGGCCGCGCAACAAGTGAGTGGACCCTCGCGGGCGCGTGACGAATTCGTGTCCGCCGGGAAAACTTTCCGACTATGCTGGTTGAGCGCGAAAAGAGCGGGTAGAACGCCAGTCCAGCCGAAGTTTCATCGGTGAGTGATACGAGTAGCAGAGGCTCACCGTCCAGTATCAGCGAGGGACGCGAATATGCGCGAGACGACCGAGATCACCGCGAACGCAGGCCAGAAGAACGACCCGGTGGTAGTGTGGCCCGATCCCAGCCCTCTGAGTACCTGGTGGAAACGGGTCATGGGGCTCGAAACCGAGCGCTCGGACGATACGCGTCAGCACGAACTCGCGCCGGTCGAACACCGCCTCGCGGGCTGACTTCGGTTCCGAATCGCGAAACATCTTTCGCGGCGCGAACATCGACACCGAGCACTTCTGGATGTCCGGTGATCACACCGCCGTGGGAGAGCGATCCAACGACGTGCGCGTGTGCTGTCGGCTATCGGTGCGGACTGTCGGTCGATTGCCGACGTCGCTGTCCATTGTGGCGATGTGTTCTCTGGGAGTGCGGAGTTCGCGTTTCGGTGTGTTCGTGCACCGTGAGCAGCAGGTGATCGAAGCGCGCGCGTGTGTGGACCTCCGCGCCTCGGAAGTCGTGAAGTGCCGAGACGAGTCCTTCCGCGAGAGCGCGGAGTTTGGTATTGGTTTCCTGTGAACGCCAGATCAGCACATCGAAGGCTTGTTCGGCATTGATGCCATAGATCGCCATCAACGCGCCTTTGGCCTGTTCGATCACCTCCCGCGCGGCGACGAGGTCGGGCAGTATCTCGTCGATGGTTTCACGGCGTTGGTCGTGGACGTTGTCGGTGACATCGATGTAGAACCCCGCGGTTCCGACGACCTCGCCGGCGTCGTCGCGCAGTTGATCGCCCACGACCAGCACGTGCCGGGTGATCCCCGCGGTGTCGATGATGCGGTGTCGGCTGCTGAACGGAAGTCCGGTACGGACGACCGTGGCGAGGGTGTCGGCGACCTCGGCGCGGTCGTCCGGATGTTTGTGCGCCAGTAGCAGTTCGGTGGTCGGGCGCACTTGGCCCGGCCGGTAGCCGTGCAGAGCCGCCACCTGGTCGGACCATTCCCATCGTTGGTCGGCGAACCAGAAACGGTAGCTGCCGGTCAGGCGTCTGGATGGCGGTGCCGTCGGGTTGCGGCCCGCTGCTTCATCGGTGGTCACGGTCGGTCATTCCTGGAATGAGGGTTCGAATGTGCTGTGGTGAACCGGACGGCCTTCGGTGTCGTCGTCGGTGAGCGGCTTCTCGGTCATGGCGAGTTTCCTCGATGCTGCGGAGACGGAAACGGTCGAGATCAGTAGGCGAGCGCGTATCGGTCGTCATCGGTGTACGGGGCTGTGTAGCCGATGTCCGTCGAGACAGGATCATCGCCCTCGTGTGCACGTGCGGTGTCGACGGTGACTGTCGGCGTGGCGGCGCGCGGCGCGTCACCGCGAGTGGGCGTCGTCATGGGCACCTCCCTGATGCGTTCCCGGTGGGTATGGGGTGGGTCCGAAAATTCGGACCCACCCCGTGTCGGCGTGCCGACGAAGAGTTGCGTCAGTGTCAGACGGTGATGGCCTGACGGCTGTCGCTGTGTCCGATCTCGATCTTGCGGGGTTTGGCCTTCTCCGCGACCGGGATCACCAGTCGGAGTACTCCGTCGGTGTAGTCGGCGCGAATATTGTCGGTGTCCAGACCTTCGCCGAGGAACAGTTGACGGCTGAACACGCCGCGGGAGCGTTCCGCGGCGATCATCGAGCGGCTGCCGTCGAGGGCCGGGCGGGTCGCGCGCACGGTCACGACGTTGCGCTCGATGTCGAGGTCGAGGGATTCGGGATCTATACCGGGCAGATCCAGCTCGACGAGGAATTCGTCACCGTCGCGCCAAGCGTCCATCGGCATGACCGCGGGCCTGGCCGCGGTGCCGAACACCTGCTGTGTGAGTCGGTCCAGATCGCGGAAGGGATCGGTACGCATCAGCATGGTCGCCACCTCCAACACACTCCGTTCTCGGTAGTAGTACTTGCCAGATAACCTCTGCCATCCGGCATAGATTTGTTTTAGCACTGCCGGAAGGTGAGTGCAAGAGGCTACGATAGGAAACCTGATATGGCAGCGCAGGAGTGAGGGGCGCAATGACAAGCGAGCAGCAAGGGAGTCGGCTGCCCGATCCCGGGCATGCGGTGTACGCGATCTCGGTGGCCGCCGAACTGGCCGGGATCGGCGTGCAAACCTTGAGGCTGTACGAGCAGCACGGTCTCATCACGCCGCTGCGCAGCGGCGGAGGGACGCGGCGCTACAGCGGCGACGATCTCGCGCGCCTGCATCGGATCACGGCTCTGGTCTCCCAGGGAGTCAACCTCGCGGGCATCGGGCGCATCCTCGATCTCGAAGACGTCAATGCCGAACTCAGTGCCGACAACGATCGTCTCCGAGTCGATCAGGACGAGACCTGACCACGACACCCGGCTGGGTCCGGCGCAGCGGCTATGAATCCGTCCGGTGCTCGCTCCTGAATTGGCACACTGTGCAATTCTGTGAGCGTTTCCAGGCGGTTTCGCAACTTCTCGCGGAAATCGGCCTGCCCGTCGATATCGACGTATACGCTGCCTCCACGAGTACCGACGCGCGCTTCCCGTGATTACGGGGACTTGGACCCGACGCCGGTCTGTGCCGCGTGTACGAAAGTTCGGCCGTTCGTCCGCTTTGTTTGCAGTCAGAAATCTGTCTCGATCACAGGGAGATCTTCTATGGCCGCGTTGAAGCCGTTCTACGAGGATGTGCAGTCGCATTACGACCTGTCCGACGAGTTCTACCGACTGTTCCTCGACCCGTCGATGACCTACAGCTGCGCCTACTTCGAACCCCCTGATCTTCCCCTGGAACAGGCGCAGCTCGCGAAGATCGACCTCGCGCTCGGCAAGCTGGACCTGCAACCGGGTACGCTCCTGCTGGATATCGGATGCGGTTGGGGTGCAACGTTATTACGCGCCGCCGAATGCTACGGGGTGCGGGTGATCGGCCTGACGCTCAGTAGGAACCAGCGCGATCATGTCGCGGGTCAGATCGAGCGCCGAGGTCTCGAGAACGCAGAGGTGCGGCTCCAGGGGTGGGAGGAGTTCGACGACGATGTCGACGCGATCGTCAGCATCGGGGCCTTCGAGCATTTCCGGCACGAACGGTATGCCGATTTCTTCGAGAAGTGTCGTCGCATTCTGCCCGAGGAAGGCAGAATGCTGCTGCACACCATAATCGGACATTCGCTGAACGATATGCGGCGGATGAACATTCCGGTGACCCGCGAAGATGCCCTGTTTCATATCTTTGTGAAACGGGAGATATTCCCCGGTGGACAGTTGCCTCAGGCCGCCGAAGTCACGCGGCTGGCCGGGCGCGCGGGATTCGGCACCGAGCGGATCCAGCCGTTGCAGAGTCACTACGCGCGGACCCTGGATCTGTGGGCCGAGGCGCTCATGGCGCATCGGGACGAAGCGGTGCGCATGACTTCCGAGCAGGTGTACGACCGCTACATGAGGTACCTCACCGGCTGCGCGGCACGCTTCCGCAGCGGGCATCTCGACGTCATGCAGTTCACCCTGACGACCTGACGTTCGACGGCGTGACTTCGTCCTCCTCGAACGCTCCGGCCGGGCGATCCGCGGGCCGTGAGTCAAGCCATGCCCGCTGGCGGGGTAGCTACCGTGAATCCGCTGGTGACAGCACCGGTGGTCCGCCCCCGCCGCGGCGCCGACCGGTTCTTCGCAGCAGCCGTGGCAGTCGGCGATGAGGTGCGGGTTTGGTGTTGACGAGTGCGATGTCACCGCCGTAGAGGGCGAGCACCCTGTGGTCCATGACGGCACGCCAGAGCGGGGGAACGGCGGCGAGCAGGATCATGGAGGCGTAGCCGCCGGGGAGTTGTGGCGCCTGCTCGTAGCCACGCAGCGTCTGATAGCGGCGACCGGGGTTGATGTGGTGGTCGCTGTGTCGCTGGAGGTGGAACAGGAATACGTTCGTGACCAGGCGATCGCTGTTCCAGCTGTCGCGTGGTGAGCAGCGGGCGAACCGGCCGTCGGGTCGGCGTGGGCGCAGCAACCCGTAGTGCTCGATGTAGTTGACGGCTTCGACCAGCACGATCCCGATCAGCGCTTGCAGCAGGAGGAACGGGATGATCACGTAGCCGAAGGCCAGGATCATGGTCGCGAACAATGCGAAGGTCATCGACCAGGCCTGGAGGATGTGGTTGTCGGGGCTGAACCAGGGTTTGTCCTTGCGGGACAGGCGTTCGCGCTCCAGTGTCAGCGCCGAGCGCAAGCCTCCGAATATGGTGCGCGGCAAGAACTCCCACAGCGACTCGCCGAAGCGGCCGCTCGCCGGATCGGCGGGGGTCGCGACGCGGACGTGGTGTCCGCGGTTGTGTTCGACGAAGAAGTGGCCGTATCCGGATTGTGCCAAGGCCAGCTTCGCCATCCGGCGTTCGAGGTGTTCGGATCGGTGGCCGAGTTCGTGAGCGGCGTTGATACCGATACCCGAGACGACGCCCAGCGTCGCCGCCAACCCGATTTTGTCGAGCAGGTTCAGGCCGATGTCGGACCAGAGGTATCCCGCGACGATGAGACCGGTCAACTGGAGCGGCAGGAACAGATAGGTACACCACCTGTAGTACCGATCCTCGGACAGGGATTCATAGTCTTCGTCGCGCACGTTGCTGTGGTCCTCGCCTATCGCCAGATCCAGCAGCGGTATCAGCAGGAAGATGATGATCGGGCCGATCCACCAGAACAATTGCAAACCGGTGACGGTAACCAAAATAACTGGAAGCAGTGCGCAACCCGGAGCTATCGTGCCCATGATCCAGAGATAGCGCTTCGGGTCGCGAGAGTCCGAATCCTCGAAGACCATAACAGCCATCCATGTGAGTCGAATTACGTCCGTCGAAGTCTTTCCGCCGCCCGATCCGCTCACCGGCGACCTTCATGACGACCTGGTACTGGTGTCGTACCCGCTACGCGACCGGTCTTTTTCGTTGTCGACATTCGGCGGGTGGTTATTTCAGATGCCGAATGGACCGTCCTGCAACAATTTTAGTGTCCGCAAATGTACCCGGGTGCTCCGTAAACTGTCAATGAAGTATTCATTGAAGTAAACTGTTTCGAACCGCACCGGGCATGGTACGACCGCTCCGGGTCCGAGAAAAGCGGTGATGTCTCGATCGTAATGGGATCGATGATCGGGAACCGGTTTACCCGCGTCGAAACGGTGAAGCCCCAGGTTATGGGCGGGACAGCGTTCGAAGGAGAATTGTCATGCCGGATAGTGAAACGCAACGTACCCACGACCGGGGCGCGGCTCCCGAGGGTTATGTGAATTTCCCGGATCACGCGCGTACCTCGCGTAGCCACGCCGGTGAAGGCATCCAGGACGGTTACAACATTCCCGGGATCGTATTGTGGGCGATCGGGATCGTCGCTCTGGGGCTCACCCTGACCGCGGCAGCGTACGGCTTCAACGGGTGGGCGATCATCGCCGCGATCGTGTGCGCCGTCGGCATCCTGGGCGGTTCGGGCTGGCTGATCCTCGAGCACCGTCGGATCAAAGCCAAAGAGGGTCTCGCCCTGACCGATCAAGTAGGGCATTGACAGTGACGGTATGAACAAAAGTCATACGGTGTCGGTTCGAAGGCGCAGATCGTAGCGCCGTTCCGCGTAGGCCATATCGTCGCGCCACAGCCGAGTCGTCGCGTAGTTCATCAGGGGGCGCAGCAGCGGTAAGACCCTGCGCGCGTGCCGAAACCCCGGCCGGTCGGAGTCCGCGATCACCGCTTCGATCACCGCCGTACGTGCCCTGCCGTCGTGGCCGCGGCCGATCGGCGTGGCATGTGTTTCGACGACACTGCCCACACCTTCGCCGGAGAGAATGCGCATGACGATGGTGCGCGGGTCGGGGCAGCTGAACTCGGCTTCCACGGGCACCCCGTAGCGGCGCGTCACCCGGAAGGTCACCTCGACCACGAAGGGGTGGGTGTCGACGGTGATCCCCTTCCGTGGCGGAGTCCTGGTGACCCGTAGCCGGGCGAAGGAATAGGGGTGGAACCAGGCGCCGTGCCAGGGGTCGAGGCGGTTGGCGATGATGTCGCGCGGTTCGCACACGCCGACCACGCGCGTCACGGCGTGCACCGTCGTGTCCGATGGTCGAATGCCCAGAATCGGCGTTTCCGTCGGTGTTTCGCCGCCGAGCGCGTCCAACCGAACCCAGGCGAGGACGCCGTCGTCGAAGGCCGGGTACGGACACCAGCGGCTTGATTCGTCCGCACCGACGCGCATGCCGTGCCAGCGGCAGATCAACGCGGTGTCCTCGATCGCGGCGAGGGACAGCGGCGCGCCCAGATGCGGACACGCGCCCGGTCCGACACGGAGGGTACCCGCGGCGTCTCGCCACGCGACGATCTCGGTGCCGCCGACCTCCGTGCCGAAGGGACGGTCACCGCGGATCTCGGTGTCCGCGGCGAAGGCGAACCAGTTGCCGGAGGGGCGTTGCTGGGACCAGTGCAGCGCGGCCGCGATCAGAGCGGGGTCGGCGTCGCGATAGGTGGGCTCCTGCTTCGACCACCGCTCGGGGGAGAAACGCTGTAGTGGATTCGGACGTATCGGACGATCGCGACCGGGGCTCATCGGGGTCCACCCCCGCGGGTGGCCAATGTGCGCAACAGCGCCGAGCGACCGTCGGCGGGGACGGTCTGTACGGTGTGCTCGGCCGCGCCCCATTGCCGCAGCAGAGCATTGGCGGCGAGCCATCCGGTGGTGGCGGCGCGTTCCATGAGGGCGACGGGCAGGTCGACGCGAATGCCGTCGCCCGCCAGCATCAGCCGAGGATGCGGTGTCGCTATGCCGGGGCGTCGAGCGAAATCACCGGGGCCGAATCGTGGACAGTCCCGGCGCCATACCGAGCACTCTCCCACGATGTCGGCGTCGACGGTTTCGGGGTAGATCTCGTGCAAACGCGCCAAGAGACGGCCCCGCAGCGCGTCTCGTGCGCCGTCGGCCACGGCGTAGGCGTGCAACTCGACGACGCTTCCGCCATTGCGGCGCGCCCACGCGGCCGCCTGGTTCTCGTAGCGGTCGAGCACGCTGATGTTGTCGAGCGGTGCGAGGTCTCCGGTCGCCAGGAACGCGGGCCGGTCGGGGTGCACCGGCCGGTCGAGCCACAAACGCAGCACCGCGAAGGCGGGCGCGACTCCCGCTGCCGCGACACGCGAGCGCCAGTCGGCATCGCCGAGCGCCGGTGACGCGGAGACGATGTCACGTAGACCCGCGATGTCGGTGGCGATGACGACGGCGTCCGCGTCGAGAGCGGAGCCGTCGTCGACGCTCACCCGGAAGGTGTCGTCATCGCGGTTGTCGATACCCGTGACGCCGACGCCCGTACGGAATTCGACGCGCCCAGGCCGACCCGCCACGCCGGGGACGGTGAGATATTCCGCCAGCGGAATCCACAGACCGACATCGAAATTGTCCTGTGCCACATCGAATATCAGTCCCTCACTCGATCCGAGGAAGTAGATGTGGAACATCGTCGCGAGTTCGGCGGCCGACATCCGGTGTGGCTCGAGGAAGAAGCTGCGGGAGAAGACGTCGAAGGCGAGATGGCGCGCCGCGCGGGGGAAATTGATGTCGCGCAGGAATGTCTCGGCGTCGAGATGATCGAGTTGCTCGTAGATCCTGGGGACCGACACCGCGGCGAGAGGTGCGGCGGCACGCGCGTTCACGCGGATCAGATCACGCAACTGGAAGGTCGGGCTACGGAAGGCGAAGGCCAGCGCGTTCCACGGGGGTGTGCGAGGCAGATCGCGGAAGGTGTCGCGGCGCCCCTGCGAGTCGACGAGCGGATAGTCGCGCACGCGACGCAATCGGTTCAGTTCCGGATCGCTGCGCACCAACAACTTTCGGAGATTGTAGTACTGGGCGAAGAAGGCGTGGAAGCCGCGGTTCATCGCCACCTCGGTGCCGTCGGGCAGTCGCTCGGTCCAGCCGCCCACTCGTCCGCCGAGATATCGTTCGCGCTCGATCACCTCGACGTGGAAACCGCGTTCGGCGAGTCCGGTCGCGGCCGCCAGACCGGCGATCCCGGCTCCGATCACCACCGCGCGCGGCCGGACTCCGTCCACGGCCACGTCGGCGAGTCCGGGCGCACCCGGGTAGCGCACCCTCCGCTCGTCGGTGCCGTAGACGGTGGGTGCGGTCCTCACCGCATCGTCCCTGTTCCGGTCGACCGGGAATCCGCGTGAGATGTCGTGGAAGGACGGGGATCGCGCGCACCGTGGCGCGCCCACCATGCCCTCAGCAGCCCCTCGGCCCCGACTCTGACGCGCCGCCGGTTTCCGACGGTGGCGCGGCGTCCGAACACGTCGAAGTCGCGGTCCTCGATGCAGCCCAGGATGTCGGAGTACAGCAGCAGCGCCGTCGATACGCACGGCCGAGACCTCGGCGCGAGGCATCGGATGCCTTCGCGGGCGAATTCATATATGCGCCTTGTTGTCTCGTGCTGGGCGGCGAGCGCGCGACGAACCTTCGGGACTACTCTGCCGTTCGCTCGGCACCACCCGAGCAGTTCGCGATCCACACCGAAGGCGGCCAGTTCGTCGGCGGGCAGATAGACACGGTCGCGTGCCAGATCCTCGTCGATGTCGCGCAGGAAGTTCGTGAGCTGGAATGCTTTGCCCAGCGCCGCCGCGTACGGTGCCGCCTCGGACTCAGGGCAGGCCGTTCCCAGGATCGGCAGTAGTTGCAACCCGATCACCTCGGCCGATCCGTACACGTAGACATCGAGTGCGGCACGATCCGGATAGTCGGTGACCGAGAGGTCCATCCGCATCGAGGTCAGAAAGGCATCGAAGAGGTCGTCGCCGATGCGATAGCTCTCCGCGGTGTGCAGGACCGCCGCCAGCACCGGGTCGCCGTCCGCGTCGCCCTGTGCGAATTGTGCTGCGAGAGTGCCGAGCCGAGCGGCGCGATCGCCGGTGGTGAGCCGAGGATCGAATTCGTCGAGTATGTCGTCGGCACGGCGGGCGAAACCGTAGAGCGCGTGCACGGCGGGACGCTGATCCGGTGCGAGCAGCCGGGTCGCCAGGAAGAAGGTCTTGCCGTGGCGGGCATTGAGTTCGCGGCAGATTCGGTAGGAATCGCGGAGCGAGGGATCGGTGATCCCCGCCGCGTCGAGTTCGGTGCGCGTCATCTCGGCTCCGATCGGCTATAAGGGCGGATGGGTGAGTCAGGGACGGTGCGTACCGGGCCGGTGATACGGTCCGCTGCCAGGCGTCCGGAGATCAGTACCGGGGGGATTCCGACGCCGGGCACCGTGGAACCGCCGGCGAGTACGGCATTGTCGATGCCGCGAATCATGTTGGCGGGCCGGAACGGACCGGTCTGGGACAGCGTGTGCGCCAAGGCGAACGGACTGCCTGCCAGCATGTCCTGGGCGGCCCAATCGGCGGGGGTGACCACGCGCAGGATTTCGGGATCGGCGAGCGCGGCGGTTCCGAGGCGCTGCCCGACGGTGGCGAGAATCCGTTCGGCGTACTCGGCGGCGAAATTCGGCCAGTCGATCTCGCCTCGCTCGAGATTCGGGGCCGGGGCGAGTATGTAGAGGAGTTCGCGCCCCTCGGGGGCCAGCGTCGGATCGCTCGCGGTGGGGCGGGTGACGAGCAGCGAAGGATCGGACATGACCCGGCCGTCGCCGATGATCTCTCGGAAGGTCGATTCCCAGGCGGCGCCGAACAGCAGCGAGTGGTGGGGGAGGTCGAGCGAGCCGCGATCACACCCCACATGCAGCACCACCGCCGAGGGGGCGGCCCGAACCGGGATCGGGCGACGCGAACGATGGCCGAGCAGCGTGTGGGCGCGATGCCGCTCGGTGGTCAGCACCACGGCGTCGCAGTCGATTCGCTCGTCGTGATCGGTGTGCACGGCGCGGATACTCGATCCTTCGCGCACCAGGCCCGTCACGGTGGTGTCGTAGCGGAACCGCACCCCGGCGGCTTCGGCCGCGGCGGCGAGCGCGTCGGGTAACGCCCGCATCCCGCCACGCGGAAAGTACACACCCGCCATGGTGTCCATATAGGCGATGACCGCGTAGATCGCCAGCGCTTTGTCGGGGGCGACGCCGGCGTACAGCGATTGAAAGGTGAAGACGCGTCGTAGATCCGGTTCGGTGATGAACTCGGCGATGCGGCGATCCCAGCCGCGGAAGCCGCCCAGCGCTGTCAGTCGGGCGAGGTCGGGGGTCAGCATCGAGAGCGGTGAATCGAAATTGGCGGCGATGAAACGATCGAATTCGACGTGGTAGAGCCGGGTCAGCCAGTCGCGCAGCCGCCGATAGCCGTCCGCCTGGCCGGGACCGGCGAATTCGGCGACCGACCGCAGCATCGTGTCCCGGTCGCTGTGTACATCGAGGGTGCGCCCGTCGGCGTAGTGCGCGCGATAGGCGGGCGCGACCGGCATCAGTTCGAGGCGATCGGCGGTCCGTTCCCCGACCGCCAGGAAGACGTCATCGACCAGATCCGGCATGGTCAGCACGGTCGGGCCGGTATCGATCCGGTAGCCGTCCACGTCGAGGCGGCCCATGCGACCACCGGGCACCGAGGCTCGCTCCACCACCGTCACGGCCCGTCCGCGGCCTGCCAGGTGCATGGCGGCCGACAGTCCCGCCAACCCGGCGCCCACGACGACGACATGCTCCGCATTGCGTTCGACTACGCGCACAACCGGCTCCTCACTGCTGCCGTGCGGTGCACAGCAGCGCCATCTGTTCGAGTGCGGTCCGCCGCCCGGGGGCCAGCGGACCATCGTCGAGGGCGTGGAGCGCCTCGTCGACCCGATCGGTGATCATCGCCTCGACGCGTTCGGGCGCGCCCGAGGCGTCTATCAGGTCCCGGCAACGCTCGAGCGCGGCGTGGTCGAGAACGGGGCGGCCGACCAGTTCGGAGAGTTCTCGCTGAATCGCCGGGGTTGCCGCGTCGAGTGCCGCCACCACGACGGTGGTGGCCTTGTGCTGCCCGAGGTCGCTGTCCTCGGGCTTGCCCGTGACCGCGGCGGAACCGAATATCCCGAGCAGGTCGTCCCGTAGCTGGAACGCCTCGCCGATGCGAGTTCCGTAGCGGGTCAACATGTTCAGTACGTCATCGCCGCATCCGGCCATCGCCGCGCCGAGCTGCAACGGCCGCGCGACGGTGTAGTTGCCGGATTTCGCCCGCGCGATCGCCAGTACATCGTCCATCGTCGGGCGACGACGAACATCGTTGGTCAGATCCGTGTACTGACCGATCGCCAGTTCGATCCGCATGGCGTCGTAGCGCGGCCACACCCGTGCCGACGCGCTCGCCTCCAACCCGCTCTGCCGAAGCATCTGCTCGGACCACACCAGGCACATATCGCCGAGCAGGATCGCCGCGGATTCACCGAAACGCAGTGCGGCCGCGGCGTCGTCGTGCCGATAGCCGCGGGAGAAGCGGACGTGCGCCGCCGGTTCACCACGGCGCAGGACAGCGTCGTCCATGACGTCGTCCTGGAGCAGGGCGAAGGCGTGCACCAGTTCCAGACTGGCCGCGGCGCGCAGAGCGGCGACGTCCGGCTCGGCGCCGCACAGCCATCCCAGGTACATGAAGGTCGATCGCAGGCCCTTGCCGCCGGTGGCGTACTGCCGGAGTACGTCCTCGGCGCCGGGCCAGAGCGATCCATCGATCCGCACGCCGCGGAGGAAGTCGACGACTTCGCCGAGTACGCGGCCGCGCACCTCCGCGCGCCAATCGTCGAATCCGATAGCGTCGGAGGCGGCCACCGTGGGTGTCGGTGGCCACGCCGGGCCCGGAGGTGCGATGCTCACCGGAGTCTCTCTTTCCGTGTAGTCCGCTCACTTGTTCGCGGCCGCGCGGGCCGTGTCAGGGAGGCCAGAACATCCGAAATCGTCCGGAACGGCGTGTGTTCGGCCATTTCGTCGGCCATTCGCCGCGCCGGTGCGCGGAAGTCGTCGGTTGCCAGTACGCGATCGAGCGCCGCGGCGATTCTCGCGGCGCTCGGGCGCGCTGTTCCGAGATCGATCCCGACGCCGAAATACGCTGTTCTGGCGGCAGTTTCGGGTTTGTCGGCGGTATCTCCGGCGATGATGACGGGGATGCCGTGGCCGAGGGCCTGTTGTACACCGCCGTACCCACCGTTGGTGATCATGACGTCCACATGGGGCAACAGCCTCGCGTACGACACATAGTCGAGGACCAGTGTGTTCGACGGCACCGGGCCGAGCGGGGCCGACGACCCGCCGGTGGTGGCCACGACGACCAGATCGTCGCGTCCGCCGAGTGCCGACAGGGTGGGCCGGATCAGCCGACCGAAATCGTCGTTGTCCCACGTCCCCTGTGTCACGTGCACCACCGTCCGCCCGCTCGCGAACACCTCCCATCCCTCGGGCAGTGTCATCCCGGTGTCCGGCGGCGGGAGGGGGCCGGTGAACACCACCGAGGGCGGCAGATCGCGACGCGGATACTCGAAAGCGGGGGAGCCGAACTGTAGGAGACGGTCGGCGAGTACCGGCCAATCGAGAAAGAAGACCGGCGCGCGCCCCACCCCGAGCTCACCGAGGATCGTGTCCAGTCGCGCCTGCTCCGCACGGAAGAGCACCTCGTGCACGAATCTGTTCATCATCGTGTGATCGCGACCTCGGCGTGGCGACCACCCGACACCGAAGGGCGTCGTATCCACGCTGGACAACATCAGCGGCACGACACCGCATGCCAGCAGTGGCGGTCGTGGCCAGGCGGAGAGCAGCAGCGGAATCGCTCCGGTGAACATCACATCGACCAGGACGGCGTCGTAGCGATCGTGGTCGATCGCCGCGCTCAGCGCCCGGTACTGCGATGCGAGCGGTGCGAGGAAGGCCGCCCGCAATTCCGAACGGCCGATCAGCCAGCGGCGGACCATCCCGGGCAGCGGACCACGCCGGGACGACATCGGAGCGGGTTGCGCCGCCGAGGGTAGCGGGAGCGGCGTGACGCCGACCCGCGTCGCCGCCCGGTGGAATGCCGCGCCCGTGAGCAGCGCGACCTCGTGCCCGCGACGACGGAGGTCGGCGGCGACCGCGAGCATGGGCGTCACATGTCCGGGGACCGGGGTGGCGGCGAGCAGATACCGGGCCACGGCGTCAATCCCGCACTCGGCGGATCGGTCGATATTTCGCTGCCCGTGACATCCGCACCGCGGTCCGCGACGGCCCTGGTGAGGATGGCCGAGCGAGTCGGGCACGCGCGCGGAGATCTGTGCCGGTGCTGTTCACGACGACCCCTTTCCGAAGCGGATTCGTTCATCCTACGCGAAACGATGCAGTTTCGATGCAGCTGGCGAAGTGCGCGGAGATGGTGGTCGCTGTTGCCCGGGTCAGTCGGACAACAGGGACGTCGCATTCGAAGCCACGCGCTGATCCGCGGTGCCGACGATTGGCATCGCGCGTCGTCCGGCATCGGATGCCCGAGCGCCCTGGTGATCGCGCACCGGCTGTCCATCGTCGGCGCCGCCGACGTCGGCGCACCCTCCTCTGTGCGGTGAGGTGCGCTTTACCGCCGGTCGACCACTGTCGTCGGTCGGTCGGGCGATGGAGATCCGGTGGGATCTACGCGATGCCCTACCCGCAGGCAATGACCTCAAACACCTCGCCTCGGTGCTCGAGCGCGGCGATTCCGCAGGTCCGTGATTCGCCGACGGTGTGTGAGTGCCCGGTGTTATCGAGTGCGCGGTGGTCTCGAGTGCGTGGCAGCGGATCATGAGGAGGCTGTCGCGACTTCGCGGATTCGTCCTGCACGAAGAAGCGGCTCAGTGGAACAGTCGAATTCGAGGAGAGGCAGTCGTCCCGATCCATCACGCGGGCTTCATCGGAAACGGCGAGCGACAACTTCCGTGCTCGGTGACCGGGCGCCCCAAGGGTTTTGGGCGGACTCGGGGCGCGTGAGACGGAGATGCCGAACGGCTCTTGACTTGTCGATCGCTGGATCACGGTAGACGCAGCATATTTTCTGAATCTTCGCAGGCAGAACCATCGACCCGTGAGGTAACTAGGCATACGCTGAAGTGCGGCCATATGCAGTGTGGTCTAACTCCACATCGGGGTGTCACAGCTCGACCGACCTGGACCGGACCGGTGCCGCGGCAGTCGAACGAGCAAGGAGTGAACATGCAGGGTGGAACAAGAATCGCGATAGGGGTGGGCATCGGCTACGTCCTGGGTCGTACCCGCAAGATGCGTTTCGCGCTCGGTTTGGCCGGTGCGGCGATGGCGCGGCGGTCCTCGGGTACGAAGGGGGACCTGTTGGAGTTGGGGACGTCGCTGGTGAAATCGTCGCCTGAGTTGACCCAGCTCACCGACACAGTACGAGGGGAGTTGCTGGGGGCGATCCGGTCGGCCGCGGTCGCCGCCGCGAGCAACCGCATCGACGCGCTCAACCATCGGTTGCAGCAGGGGACGACGCTCGTCGCGGACGAGGACCGCGATGAATCGGAAGAAACCGAATCCGACGAAGACGACTACGACGAACAGCTCCGAGACGATGAGCGAGGCTCCGCCGAGGAGGACGAGGAATTCGACGACGAAGACGAGGAGGAGGCCGGACGGCCCGCCGCGAAGCGGAGGCCGGCTCGGCGGTCTGGAACTTCGACCGCTGGGAAATCCGGCTCGCGCACCTCGGCCCGCAGGGCAGGGCCCGCGGATCGGACGTCGTCCTCGGCCGCCCGCCGTCGTAGTCGTGCCGACGCCGACGAAGCGCCGGTACGACGCACGAGGAGGTGAGGGCGATGACGAAGACGTTGCGTGACACGGCAACTGGAGTCGGCAAGGTGGCGACCGAGACCGCGGGCCGGGCCACAGGAGCCGCTACCCGGGCCGGATCGACAGCCAAGAAGACCGCGGAGGCCGCCACCCCGACGAGCACATTGCAGCAGTCGGTGCAGAACCTCGCGGGCACACTGGCCGAGCGGGCGGTGTCGAAGCTGTCGGATCGAGTATCGAACACCGCCGGACGGCTGACGGAGTACTCCGACGGCGGCGAAGGGAATCTGCTGGCGGCGGTGACCGGTGCGGAGAAGTTGGCCGGAGGCGCCTCGCCTGTGAAGGCGGCAGTCAGCGGTGGTGTGAGCAAGCTCGGGCACTCGGTCCGCGAAAAGTTCGCGTCGGTGAAGGAATCGTTGACCGGCGGTAAGGGAAAGGGAAAAGGCGGCAAGAAGCTGAAGCTGACCAATATCGTCGAGTACATCGACGTGGGTGTCCCGCTCGAACTGGCTTATGACCAGTGGACCCAGTTCGGGGATTTCCCGAAGTTCACCAAGAAACTCGAACAGGTCGAACAGGTGTCCGACGAGAAGATGACCTGGACCGGCAAGGTGTTCTGGTCGAGACGGACGTGGGAATCCACGATCGTCGAGCAGGTGCCGTTCGAGCGGATCATCTGGCGTTCCAAAGGCGCCAAGGGCTATATCGACGGCGCGGTCACCTTCCACGAACTCACGCCGGGTCTCACCCGCATCCTCGTGGTGCTCGAGTACCACCCCCAGGGAGTGTTCGAGAAGACCGCCAATCTCTGGCGCGCTGCGGGTCGCCGGTGTCGTCTTGAACTCAAGCAGTTCCAGCGGCAGGTCATGACGGACGCGGTGCTGCACAGCGACGACATCGTGGGCTGGCACGGCGAGATCCACGACGGCGAAGTGGTCGAGGACGACGAAACAGCACGGCGTGCGGAAGAGGAAGACTCCGCCCACGAGCGTGCTGAGGAGAATGTCGACGACGAGCGTGCTGAGGAGAATGTCGACGACGAGCGTGCTGAGGAGAATGTCGACGACGAGCGTGCCGAGGAAGCGTCCGTGGAGGAAGAACCGGAGGACGACGAGCCGGACGAGACGGAGACCGACGAGACCGAGGACGGCGAGACCGACGAGCACGAGGCGGACCAGCCGGAGCCGGACGCGGAGGAAGAACCGGCACGGGCTCGCCGCCGACCGGCCGCGCGGCGGAAGAGCCCGGTGACCCGCCGCCCGAGCGAGAGTAGAGGTGCGAGCCGATGAGTATCGAACCCGCGGGAGGCGCAGGTGGTGGCGGGACCGGCACGATGGCGAAGCCGAACTCCTCCAGTCTGGCCGATGTCATCGACACCATTCTCGACAAGGGCCTGGTCATCGACGCGTACGCCCGCGTATCGCTGGTCGGCATCGAACTGGTGACCATCGACGCGCGTGTCGTGGTGGCAAGTGTCGACACGTATCTGCGTTTCGCCGAGGCGGTCAACCGGCTCGAGATATCGAGCAGTGAACCGAAGGGCCTGACCGATATCGTCGGCGGTGTCACCGAAGGCGCGGCAAAACACAAGACGAAAGGCGCGCTGGAAGCGGCCGGTGAGAAGGTCAGCGAATTCCTCGGCGACGTGCAGGACGAACGCCGAACCGCGCCGAGGCAATCCGGGCGTGGGGAACGATGATGGCGACCGACACGACCGGGGTGTATGTCTACGGCATCGTGCCCGCCGACGTCGAGCCCGAGCCGCACGCCACCGGCGTCGGTGATCCCCCGGGGGAAGTCGCGGTGGTCCGGCACGGCGAGGTCGCCGCGCTGATCAGCACGCTCACCTCCACCCG
Organism: Nocardia noduli; assembly: GCF_019038455.1. Lineage (NCBI taxonomy): Bacteria > Bacillati > Actinomycetota > Actinomycetes > Mycobacteriales > Nocardiaceae > Nocardia > Nocardia noduli. The sequence goes on along the minus strand of NZ_JAFMPL010000036.1, from coordinate 42,272 downwards.
GCCTCTCGGCACGCCCGAGGACCTCACCGTCCACGCCGAATTGCTCGACGGGTCCGCCACCGTGGCACCGGTGCTGCCCCTGCGGTTCGGTGCGGTCATGACCGACACCGCGGCGGTGGAGAACGAATTACTCGAGGCGAACGAGACCGAATTCCAGGCAGCTCTTGCCCAACTCGAGGGCCGCGCGCAATTCGTGATCAGGGGCCGTTATGTCGAGGACACCGTCCTGCGGGAACTGCTCGACGAGAACGCCGAGGCGGCTCGACTCCGAGAGGAGATCCGAGACAAATCCGAGGACGCCACCCGCAACGCCCGGATCGCGTTGGGCGAGTTGATCAATCAGGCGATCGAGGCCAAACGAGCCGAGGACACCCGCAGGACGGTTTCCGAGCTGGAGAGGTTCGAACCGCTGATCAACTACCGCGAACCGAGCAGCGAGGAGGACGCCGTCCACATCGCGGTGCTGGTCGAGTTGTCCCGGCAACACGAGCTGGAGGAAACATTGCGCGGACTCGCCGATGACTGGGACGACCGCGTGGAGTTGGACCTGCTCGGACCGATGGCGGCCTACGACTTCGTGACCAAGCAAGAACCCGAGGGGTGAGGCTATGGGTCTGCTCTCATCGATATTGGGGTTGCCTCTCGCGCCGGTGCGCGGAGTGATCTGGCTCAGCGAAGTGATCCAGGACCAGGTCGAGCAGCAGATGCATGATCCCGCGGCGCTACGCGGCGAACTCGAGGAGATCGATCGCGCTGCCGCGGCCGGGCACATCTCCGATGCGGAGGCCAGGGATGCCCAGCAGGCGGTCCTGGAACGTATGACCGGAGCCGCGGATGACGTGACCGGCTTCGACCGGAAGGAGTGACTCGCGTGACCAACAAGAGCGCTTCCGACAATGCCGACGTCTCGGCATCCGAGGTACAGCCCGCCCTGACCGCGTCCCGAGCCGCCGCGGCGGCGTGCGAACGACTCGAGGAATTGACCTCGAAACCCATGCAAGGTGTGACCTGCATGGAGCCGACGGAGGACGGCTGGCTGGTGGAGATCGAGGTACTCGAAGATCGCCACATCCCCTCGTCGGCGGACATCCTGGCGCTCTACGAGGTGGAGATCGATCTCGACGGGAACCTGCTGGCCTATCGCCGGATCAACCGCTACAACCGCAGCAGCACCGACATCGGCGGGAGGGGGCGGCGATGACGGTGGTGGGAGGCGGATCCTCGGCGCCGCAGCCCTACGGCGGGGGGCATCAGTCGACGAATCTCGCCGACATCCTGGAGCGAGTTCTCGACAAGGGGTTGGTGATCGCGGGCGACATCCAGGTCAACTTGCTCGACATCGAACTGCTCACCATCAAACTGCGATTGGTGATCGCCTCCTTGGAGACAGCGAAGTCGGTGGGTATCGACTGGTGGGAGACCGATCCCTGGCTGAACAGCAACGCCCGCATGCTGGAGAAGCAGGATCGGGATCTCGAACTGGAGAATCGGGAACTGCGTGACCGGATCGCCCGACTGGAAGCGGCGACCGAACACAGCCGACTCATCGAACGCGGTCACGAACGCGAGGAGGAACGATCGTGACCGGCGGTCTCGGCGTCTGGCTCTACGCGGTCACATCCAGCCGTGATGCCGGGCAGGAACTACCCGGCGGGTTGACCGGCGTCGCGGGCGAGCCGGTGCGGACGGTGGTGTCCGACGACCTGACGGCAGTCGTCGGCTCGGTGCCGCTCGAGGTTTTCGGGGAGCAACCGCTGCGCGGGCACCTGGAGGATCTCGACTGGTTGGAGACCACGGCCCGGGCACACGACGCGGTTGTCTCCGTCCTGGTGCGGCGAGGTCCTACCGTTCCGTTGCGACTGGCCACCGTCTTCCACGACGAAGACCGGCTGTGCGAATCGCTCGAGGAGCGTCGCACGGATTTCGGTGCCGCATTGGCCCTGGTCAGCGGTCGCACCGAGTGGGGAGTCAAGGCCTACGGCGACCGTGCCGCGCTGACAGCCGCCGTGACCGAGGCCAGAACCGCGAAAACAGGTGGTACGACAGGAGCCGGCGCCGCGTACCTGGCCCGGCGTCGCGCGCAACTGTCCGCCCAGGAGACCATCGAGCGCGACGCCGCCGAGCGGGCCGAACAGATCCATACGAGGCTGGTGCGCCACGCGGCGGCGGGCCGACGCCAAGCGCTGACCGATCCCGCGGTGAGCGGCCGTCGGGACTGGATGGTGCTCAACGGAACCTACCTCGTCGACGATTCGAGCACCGAGGACTTCGCCGAGACGGTGAGCGGCCTCGGCGTCGAATTCCCCGGCATCAGACTGGAACTCACCGGTCCCTGGCCGCCGTACTCGTTCGCGGGCACCGAACGAGACCCGCCGTGAGCCGACCCGACCCGACGACCGACGGCGAGCGTCGCGTCGCTCTGGTCGATCTGCTCGACCGCGTGCTCGCCGGGGGTGTGGTGATCTCCGGTGACATCAAACTCGCCATCGCCGACGTCGACCTGGTTCAGATCTCGTTGCGCGCCCTCATCTCCTCCATCAGCGCACTGTCGGCGCCCCCGCGCGCCGTGGAGCCGAATCGGCGCGGCGATGACTGAATTCGGCGGCATCCCACCGCGTATCGACGCCGATCCGGAATCCGTCGAGCGCGGGTTGGTCACGCTCGTCCTCACCCTGGTGGAGCTGCTACGCCAGCTGATGGAGCGTCAAGCGCTGCGCCGCGTCGACGCGGGCGACCTGACAGACACCCAGATCGAACGCGTCGGCACCACCCTGATGCTGCTCGAACAGCGCATGGCAGAACTACGCGACCACTTCGGGCTCACTCCGCAAGACCTCAACATCGACCTCGGTCCGCTCGGCACCCTGCTGCCGCGTGACCCGACCGACTATTGAGGCTCGCGAACTCGCGACACTATGCCGGGGTCGGGGCTGATTCGCCGAGCTGTTCGGCTTCGCGGGCGTAGTCGTCGAGCAGCGAGCAGACCGTCCTCCGGGAATCGGCACCGATACCGGCTGCGGTGAGAAGCGGCACGAGCGCGCGACGGGATTGCCGGTAGCACTGACGGTTGTACTGCTGGTCGATGCCGTGGGCGATATTGTCGAAGGCGAGTGCGGCGTTCTGTACCGCGTTGAGCAGGTCGTGTTCGGTGGTCGCGTCGAGGTGCTCGGTCGGGCCGAGTACGACGCCGAGTTGCGCCGCGCGCGAGACCGCCATCCGGGTGACCCTTCGATGGTGGTGGTCGGCAGTGGCGTGATGGGTGGTGTCGGCGTGAATGGTCTCGTCGGAGCGAATGGTGGCGGTCATGGCGTCCTCGAATACAACAGAGCTGGCAGGCGGCAGAACCGTAGGCTGGGCGGCCACGGTAGCGGCGCCGTCGGCATACCCTGCCCCGCAGATTCGAAACCGATCCGGCTCGAGCATTCGGCAGCGGATGCCGGATGCCACCGATACCCGCTGCGCTGGAACGGATCTCGGGTCTCGTCGAGTGAACGTCTAGGGAGCCGGTGGCAGCGTCTCGGCCATCGATAGCCCTGTGGGACGTGACAGTGCGCTACCGGGAGGGACGGCACCCGCCCGCGACGACCGGCCGGAGCGCGCCACGGGTTCGATGACCCACCAGGCGATCGCTGTCCATATCGAGGACAGCAGGACCGCGCCGACGATGTCGGTCGGGTAGTGCGCACCCGCGTAGAGACGCTGCGCCGCCACGAGGACGGGAATCAGCATCGCCGCTGCGGCGACGAGCCGATAGGGCCATCGCCGGGTGGTCGCCCAGACGAGTGCGGCGGTGGCGGCGTAGAGCGTCAGGGAGGCGGCGACGTGCCCGGAAGGGAAACTCGAGGTGGGGGGAAGATCGGGGTTGAGGTGCGGGACCTGTGGTCGGGAACGGTCGACGATCGCCGCGGTGGTCAGAAATACGGTGATCTCACCGAGCAGTGCGACACCCAGGAACAGCACCGGTCGCAGGCTGCGGAGGACGGCCACCGCCAGTACGGCGACGACGAGCGCGGCGACGATGATCGCGGTGGTGTTGCCGAGTTCGCCGAACACATTCAGGACGGAAGTGAGTGCGGGGGTACGGTGTTCGGCGAGAGTCGCCACCGCGGTGTGATCCCACCGCAGCGCGGGGGTGTGGCCCTGCGGGCCGCGGACCAGCATGCCGAGACCGATGAGCGCTCCGACGAGCAGGACCCAGGCGACCGCGAGTTCACCCACCTCGCGCCACGGGTGGGCAGCCAGGGGTGGATGCCGATCGGGGACCGGCCGAAGGTCGTCTCGATCGGCGGGCGGCACGTCACCGGGCAGCGGACCGGCGCCTTCGACGTGGGCGTCACCACGCCATCGGTGGAACGCGACCGTGGCCAGCACGAGCCACAGCGTTCCGAGTAGCCAACCGGCGAGGACATCGGTGAGGTAGTGCACGCCGAGCGCGATCCGGCTGAGACCGACGGCGGTCACGATCAGGACCGCGAACCCGACCGTGACACGGCGGGTGTTCGTTCGCAGGGCGGGTGCGAAAACCAGCAGGACGATGCCGTAACACACCAGGGAACTCATGGCATGCCCGCTGGGAAAGCTCCAGCCGTCCGTGCGGTAGACGGGTGTCTCGACCACCGGACGCAGCCGCGCGACGAGCTCTTTGACGACCGGGTTGAGTATCAGGCCGCCCGTCGCCGTGAGTACGACGTAGGCGGCGAGGCGTGGTTGTCGGCGCAGCAGCAGCCAGAGTGTGCTGACAGCGAGCACCAGGACCAGCGTGCCTGTCGCTCCGAGATCGGTGACGCCGGAAAGGATCTCGCGGAGAATCGTGTTGCGTGCGACCATCGCGACCACCGAGTCGGTCACCGCCTGATCCGCGGACAACAGCGGCTCCCAGCGCGCCCTGACGAGTGCTGTCAGCACGCCGAACCCGATTCCGACGGCCGCGACACCCACCAGTGCGACGCCGCCGCGGGCCACGAACCGTTCGGCGGCGGCGACCTCACTCGGGTGCTCCGCGCTCGGCCGGTCGGCGTCGATCACGACATTCGGGTCGTGCCGGTCGACAGACAAATGCAATACCTCCTGCGTTCGCGTGACACCCGCCGTGCGGCCGAGACCGCAACGGGTCACCGGAGAACCGGGGCCGGATATCGTTCGTCGTCCACGATTGCCCACTATGAGCGGGCGCAATCAATCGAGGCGTTCGGCCCTTGGGAATCCGTACATCCAGCTGTGGTCGAGCGCGGACTGGTTCGCGGGAATTTCCGATCGCGGTCAGGCGATGAGCGCGGTACCGGGATCCTCGCCGTCGCACTGGTTTTCGGTATGCACCGTCGGTGCCACATTCGGCGACGGCAAGGCGGTAACGCTCTGTCGTTCGGTGACCCGTACCGTACCGCTCCATCCGCAGGGTTGTGCGCAGGTGGGGTGAAACAGCGTCACCACGCGTCCGCTGTCGTATCGGCGCACCGTCGATGTCGCCTGCGCCGCGTACCCGCACTGCGGGCACTTCTCGAAGAAGTCGAGGACATCGGTGACGCTGGAGGCGAGGCAACGGTCCGTCGGCTGTCGCTCGGTGGATCGGCCTGCGCGCGTGGTTGTTTCAGATCCGGGCGTGCTACTCATGCGAATGCGCTACCCGGTCCGTCGCGACTCAACCACGAAAACCATCGACACCGTCGGTGGGAGCTCTACCCGGTCGCTCAGCCGTCGATCATGGGGACCGGACCGCCCGAACCGCCCTGGTTCGGGTGGCGGGGACGGGGTAGTCGCCCGGCGAAGTCCCCACGACAGGAAGGGGAGACCCCCGATGACCGACGACCATGCCATGGATCCCGACCCGGCCCGCACGCCCGACCTGGAACACGGAGGCGGCGTGCCACCGGGCGCGACACCTCCCGATACAGCGCAGACCAGCGGTTTGTCCGCACCGGAGCCGCGGACGAGCAATCGGTTCCCGCCGACCGGAATCATCGCCACCCTGCTGGCGCTCGCCCTCGTGGCACTGTTCGCGGTCATCGCGATCGGGCTGATCGTGATGATCATCGACTGATCGAGCGGGAGCCGAACCGGATTACGCCGATCATTCGCGTTCGGCTTGCCGTCGAAGCTGGTCAAGCGTCCGAGAGAGGACGCGGGAGATGTGCATCTGGGAGACGTCGAGTTCGTCGGCGATCTGGCTCTGGGTGCGATCGTCGAAGAAACGCAGGTGCAGGACTCGGGCTTCGAAGGCAGGCAGTCGGGCGAGTAGCGGAGCGATCGCGAGCGCCTCGTCGGTGAGGTCGTAGGCGGGCTCGACACGGCCGAGTCGGGCGAGATGATCGGTCGCGCGTTGATCGTCGCTGTTCTCGCTCAGTGTGTCGATCGAGTCGGTGCGATAGCCGTTGTCGGCGATCAGAGCCTGGGTGACCTCGTTGAGGTCGACACCCAGCTCGGTGGCGATGTCCAAGGCCGTGGGGGCCCGGCCGAGGTCCTGATACAGCCGGTTGATGGTGGGACCGATGCTCTGCTGGAGTTCCTTGATCCGGCGCGGTACCCGCACCGCCCAGGTGTGGTCGCGGAAATGGCGCCGGATCTCGCCCATGATGGTGGGAATCGCGAAGGCCAGGAACGACGAGCCCTTGTCGGCGTCGAATCTGTCGATCGCCAGGACCAGTCCGAGCGAGGCGATCTGGTAGAGGTCATCGTGGCGTTCGCCGCGTCCGGTGAAGCGGCGCGCGATGTGATCGGCCAACGGCAGGCATCGTCGGACGATGTCCTCGCGCAATCGGCTCCGATCGGGAGACCGCGGTTCGAGCGCCGTCAAGCGTTGGAAGAGATCTTCGATGCCGTCATACGAGTCGGCGTGCTGTCCGCGACGTCGTGGATTGGCATCGGTGTGCGAGTATCGGCTGGTCATAGCAACCTCGAACGGCTCCTGTGGGGAGCGGACACGGAACGGGCTCTTGTGACTGAACCGGCTCCGTGCGCGAGCCGTCATACCAGTCTCGCACACTTGTGAACGACGGTGCCGGGCCGAAGTAGGATCTCGCCGCGATCCCGGCGGCCTGGTCCCCGCGTCAGTTCTGCTCCCCGCGGCCCTCCCTGCTGCCTTCGTAGGCGAACTCGCGAAGGCGGGTGACGACTCCGGGTTCGAGCGCGATATCGCCCGGATGGTTGAGTATCGGGTCGAAGAAGTCGGTCCGATGTTCATGGGGATGGGCGTGGTGCAACGTCAGCTCACCCACCGGTCGCGGTGCCGCGCCCAGACCGCTCGCGGTGATCTCGAATCGCACATCGTGGTCACGCAGATGCTCGCTCATGGCCTGCAACGAGGCGGAGCCGGGCTGCTGTACGACGGGTTCGGCGAACAGCCAGGTGAGCCCGGCATCGCCGAAGCGGTAGGGGAGCAGACTGCCGTAACGGGCGCTGGACCAGCCGCGCGCTGCGGTGATCACGAACCGCCCGACGGTACCGGTCCCCGTGGTCGCGAGTGCGAGATCCCAGGGGTTCTCGTCGCGATCCAGGACGCGGAAGGCGAGGCCCATGACATCAGGGAGGGCTCCCGGCGTTCCGATTCCTTTGGAGAGCCTGGCGATGACCGCACGTTCTCCCGTCCCGAACCAGGGCTCGAATTCGGTGTCGGCGTGGAAACGTCCCGACAGTTCGATGCCCCGAGGGTGGAAGACACGCGCGTGGCGAACCCGCGCGCCGGCGTCGAAGACGGATTTCACGAAGGTGGAGGTGAGATCGGTCAAGGTCTGCTCCTTCGGCGTGATCGAGGTAGATCCTCGGCCCGTTCACGCGGACGTGCCGAGGCGGCGATCGGTCGGTCGACGATTCTCGGCCTGCGACAAGCGCCCGCCGGGTTCGGTCGAGCCAGGCAGGACGACACCCGGGCGATCATGATGAATCCCCCGGAGCCGGTCGTTCTGCTGCACGGCACAAGACCGTTTCCATGTCGGCTGCCTACCCGTCGATGACGAGGCGAAACCGGGCGTGCCCGGCAGTGGGGCCGAGTCGCGGCGAAACGGGGGATCCCGGCCTGGTTCGAACCGGGTGAGGCGGGTAGCTGCACACCATGCAGAAGAAGGCAGCGGTCGATGAAGCAGTGGTCGCCGCCGCGCGCGAGACCATCGAGCAGGCCAAAGGTGTGGTGATGCTGGTGTACAGCGTGGACGCCGAGCAGGCGTTCACGATTCTGCGCGCGGCCTCCCAGGACACCAATGTGAAGGTTCGTGAGATCGCCACCTCGGTCGTAGCGGAACTTCCCGATCTCGGCATCACTCCGGACCTGGAATCCGTTCGAGAGGCGTTGGAGGACTTACTGTTCGGCACGCGGGCGGACACACCGCGAAAGTGACGGTCGGACCCGGCGGCCTCGACCACGAAGGCGCGGCCGGGTCGGCCGCGCCTTCGTGAGCGGTCTGTCGCGGTCCGCTCGATGGAAAGGGCTATCGGTCAGCCGTTTTCGGTCACTGTGGTATCCGGATGACGCCGACTGGTGTCGGGTTCGACGAAATGGCCGGTGATCGCCGAACGGTCTCTCCGATCGGTACCCTCGTGTGGTTCGTCCTCTCCGAGGGTCGTTCTGGGATTGTCGGCAGCCGTCTCCTCGGACACGTACTCACCGGTCTCGGCAGAGCGATAACTCTTCTCGGCCATGAAATCCTCCTACAGATGGTCCCGCGAGTCCCGAAGCGGTACCTCGCTGTTCTCCGAGTACCACGTGGTTCGCGGGCAAACCTGTGGGTGGCCCCGGCGTAGGCCCACGATCAGGCGACCGCGTCGGCTCGCGGATCGAGGAGGATCTTGACCGCGCCATCGGATTTCTCCTGGAACGTGCGATAGGCCTCGGGCGCGGAGGCCAGCGGAAGCCTGTGGGTCGCGAAATCGTCCACGCCCAGCGGATCGCCGTCGTCGAGCAGCGGCATGATGGGATCGATCCAGCGTTTGACGTTCGCCTGCCCCATACGCAATTGGATCTGCTTGTCGAAGAGCACGCGCATCGGGAGTGGATCGGCCATTCCGCCGTAGACCCCGATGACCGAGATGGTGCCACCGCGACGCACGATGTCGACGGCGGCCTCGAGCGCGGCGAGACGGTCGATTCCGGCGAAGTCCATGACGCGGTGCGCGACAGCGTCCGGCAACAGCGCCGCGGCGCGTTGAGCGAACGACGCCACCGGCGAGCCGTGCGCCTCCATCCCTACCGCGTCGATCACCGCGTCGGTGCCCCGACCGTCGGTCCGGTCACGGATGACGTCGCCCAGGCCGTTGCCGACGGCGCCGACATCGATCACCTCGATTCCCCGTCGCGCCACCCGATCGAGGCGCTCCGGCACCAGGTCGACCCCGATGACGCGGTAGCCGTGGTGGGCGGCGATCCGGCACGCCATATCCCCGATCGGGCCGAGCCCCAGCACCGTCAGCGAACCGCCGGGCGGGACCGCCGCGTACTCGACGGCCTGCCACGCGGTGGGCAGCACATCGGAGAGGTACACGAAACGGTCGTCGTCGGGGCCTTCTGGAACTTTGATGTGGGTGAAGTCGGCATGCGGCACCCGCAGGTATTCGGCTTGGCCGCCCGGCACCCGGCCGTACAGCTCGGAGTATCCGAAAAGTGCGGCACCACAGCCATATTCGCGAACCTGCGTGGTCTCGCACTGGGTGCTGAGGCCGTCGCGACACATGGCGCAGTCACCGCAGCTGATCTGGAACGGGATCACGACGCGGTCGCCGCGCGACAGATTGGTCACCGCCGAACCCGTCTCGACGATTCGTCCCATCGGCTCGTGGCCGAGCACGTCACCGGCGTGCATGTAGGGGCCGAGCACCTCGTACAGGTGCAGATCGGAACCGCAGATCCCCGTGGAAGTGACTTCGATGATCGCGTCGGTGGGTTTCTCGATGCGTGGATCCGGCACGGATTCCACCGCGACCTTACGTCTGCCCTGCCATGTCACAGCCTGCATGGGAACTCCTCCCTCGGATTTTCGACCGGCTGTGGCGCCCTACCCGTGAGCGGGTGGGCGAAACAGCCACCGCGTGCGCACCCCGGTTTCGGCATTCGGGGCCCGGGTAGGCGACAGGGGTCCGGGGCCCGGACCTCGCGACGAAACATGTGCACCGTCTACGAGGAGGAATGATGGCTGCCCGAGATCTGATCGCGCAATTGCACCAGGACATCACCACCGCAGACGACGCCGGTGACCGCGCGACCGCCGATCGTCTGCGCGCCGAACTGGCCGTCGCCGTCGAGAGCGACCAGGACCGGGAAACTCCCTACGTGACCGGTGTCGCGCCGCAGGCCCAGGATCCGGCCGACACGGACGCGGCGTTCGTCCGGCGCGGACCCGAGGATTTGGGTCCGGGCAGTTACGAACAGAGCGAGGGCATCGCCACCGATGTGCCCGGCGCGGTCGCGGGTCGCCCCGCGGAACCCCCCGACTGACCGGCGACGATTATCGCGCGGCTCCGTATTTGCCGAGTTCGATGCGCGCGACCACCCCGCGGTGGACTTCGTCGGGACCGTCGGCCAAGCGGATCGCGCGGGCGACCGTCCACGCGGACGCGAGCGGGAAATCACTGCTCAGACCGCCGCCGCCGTGGATCTGCATGGCGAAGTCGATGACCTGCTGCGCCATGTTCGGCACCGCGACCTTGATCTGGGAGACCTCCGAGAGCGCGTTGAGCGCACCGCCTTCGTCGAGTTTCCACGCGGCGTCGAGAACGAGCAGTCGCATGGCGTTGATCGCGATACGCGCGTCGGCGACCCGTTCCCGGTTGCCACCGAGGTTCATCAGCGGCTTGCCGAAGGCGGTGCGCTCGAGCCCGCGTCGACAGGCCAGTTCCAGGGCGTGCTCGGCCAGACCGATCAGCCGCATGCAGTGGTGCACGCGGCCGGGCCCGAGGCGGCCCTGCGCGATCTCGAACGCCCGGCCGGGGCCCGCGATGATGTTCTCGGCGGGAACCCTGACATCGGTGAAGTCGACCTCGCCGTGCCCGTACGGTTCGTCCTGCCACCCCATGGTGTCGAGCATCCGCTCCACCCGAACACCGGGAGTCTCGCGCGGCACCAGCACCATCGAGTGGCGGTGATACCGGTCGGCGTCGGGATCGCTCACGCCCATCACGATCAAGATCCGGCAATCGGGATGCCCGACACCCGTCGACCACCATTTGCGGCCGTTGAGGACGACCTCGTCGCCGTCGAGGATCGCGGTGAGTTCCATATTCGTGGCGTCGGAGGAAGCCACCGCAGGTTCGGTCATGCAGAACGCGCTGCGGATATCTCCCGCCAAGAGCGGGTCGAGCCACTGTCGCTGCTGCTGTTCCGACCCGTATTTCAGCAGCACTTCGGCGTTGCCCGTATCGGGGGCGTTGCAGTTGAACACGTACGGGGCCATCAACGATCGGCCCATCACCTCCGCGATCGGCGCGTAGTCGACATTGCTCAACCCGAAGCCGCCACGAGTGCCGTAACGCTCGGCATAGGGGCCCTCGTGCCCGACCGGCAGAAACAGATTCCACAGGCCCTCGGCCCGCGCCCGCGCACGCAATTCGCCCAGGATCGGCAGTGGCTGCCACGGGTCCGCGCCTTCGGCGCGCAGTCGGCTCACCCGATGGTGATAGTCCTCCTCGACCGGCGCGATGTGCTCGTCGATGAATGTGCGGACTGCTTCGGTGAGCTCGGCGGCTCGCGGTGACGCGGAAAACTCCATGCGACCACCCTACGAAGCGGACGGCTCGGATCGTCGCACAATCAGGCGCGGCCGCGATTCGTCACGCCATCAGATGGTGCGACGGAATTGCTCCTGCCATCGTGAATGACCCGTGTGGGAGCGGGTAGGCAGGCCGCCCCGGCGGTCGTTTGTGTCACCGCGTATCAGTGGGTGCGCCGTTCGGGTGTCGGCTGGTCGCGGGCCGTGGGCTCGAACCGAGATCACGGTGTGTCGCTGACATTTCGGTCGACACCCGAACGGCGGCCGGTCACAACTGCGGCACCATGCTCGTGGAGGACGCCAGTGCCGCAGGGCGTAGCCGAGCGAGGATGCCGTCGAGGTCCAGGGTGAACATATCGGGCCGGAAAGTGTGACCGCCGGGCAATTCGTGCCATTCGTGCGGGATATTCGCGTCGCGCAGGCGTGCCCGGAATTCTCGCTGGCCGGCGAGCACCTGGGTCTCGTTCACGCTGTCGAACCAGTTGACCGGATCCGGGCTGGTTCCCGCGGCCAGGAAGATCCGCTTGTTGCGGTAGCGTTCGATATTTTCGATCGGATTGTCCGCGCTGACTCTGGCTTGGTTCCAGAACGGTGCGCCGTAGATCGTGCCGCCCGCCAGGTCCATCGCCGCCGACGACAGGTTCGCCCAATGTGCGACCAGGCCGAAGTCGCGGCGCAGACTCGCCGGGCCGGAATGGCTACTGACCGAGGCGAAGTGGCCGTAGTACTTGGCGGTGTATTTCAGCGCGCCGAAGCCCCCCATGGAGAATCCGGCGACCGCGCGTCCGTCGTATTCGGCGTAGGTTCGGAAGTTCGCGTCGATCCAGGGGAGCAACTGGGCGATGTGGAATGTCTCCCAATTGCGCGGGCCGACGAACGAACTGACCGGGTTGGAGAACCAGCCCGCGTGTCCGCCGTCGGGCATCACGACGATGATCGGCTTACCGGCGGTCAGCTCGCGGATACCGAGTTGGTCGAAGGTGCGGAAGTCCTGGTCGCTGCCTCCGCCGTGGTGCAGGTAGAGGACGGGATAGGTGTCGGTGCTGGTGCGGTAGTCCTCCGGCAGCAGGACGTTGACTCCGGGATTCCAGCCGATCGCCGAGGTGTGGAAGCGGTAGTACCACAGGCGAGAATCGTTCTCGTTGCGGTCCACGATCGACAGCCCGAAACCGTCGCTGCGCCCGACGAATATGGCCAGTGTGTGGCCAGGTTCGATGTGGTCGGGGTCGGTGATGGCATTGGCGGTGGCGATCAGTGGTGAGAGTGCGGGGTCGCCGTAGTAGCGGAGTGCGATCTGCGACAACGTGTCTCCGGCGAGGACTTCGTATCTCGTGAGATCGGGAATGATCAGTTGTCGGCCCGCGTCGATGTGGTCGGGGTCGGGGATGCCGCTGGCGGTGGCGATCAGTGGTGAGAGTGCGGGGTCGCCGTAGTAGCGGAGTGCGATCTGCGACAACGTGTCTCCGGGCAGGACTTCGTACCTCGAGTAATCGGGAACGATCAGTTGTCGGCCCGCGCCCACACTGTCGGAGCCGGAGATCCCGCTGGCGGTGGCGATCAGGGTATGTAGTTCAGGGTCTCCGTAGAAGCGCAACGCCAACATCGGCAGTGTCTCCCCGGCGACCACGGTGTGTGTTCTGACCATTCGACTCACCCCTTTGATAGCAATTCGCTCTAGTGTCCGCCGCTGGGGATTCGTTGTCCAGTACTTCAGCCGACTGCGGGAGGTGAAAGTCGTTGCGGCGGAGTGTCGTCTCGCGCTCGATTCGGTCCGACCGGTCGGATACGATCGGTTCGGGGATACTTCGGCCGCCCGGTGTTGCGGTCGTCGGTGAGCACCAACTCGAAAGGGCCGCTCCGAGCGATCCCGCTCTGCGAATGGGCCCCTGCTCGCTGCACGACTCTTACGGGTCGACAACCGCTGAGTGAGCTGGCAGTACAGGAAAGGCGCCCCGGCATGCCGTGGCGGTCTCTGCTGCTGACCAGCTCTGCCGGATGCGACGGGTCGAGGCGTTTTGACACAGGCCGAGGTGTCGGCATGCAGGTGGGTGATCGCGACGGTGTCGATGCTGTTCAGGTCGACACCGTCGTACGGATCGACCTGTGCCTGACCGATTTCGCCGAAGACCATGTCCATGGCGACAGTGGACGTCGCGGGCGAAGTGCAGCGTTTCGACACCGATCAGCAGGTTTCAGATCTCCCCTTGGTCGACGACCTCTACTCGCGTGTCGCACCTGTCGGCCAGATAATGGTCACCGGCACACCGCCGGTTCGGGCCAGCTCCACAACCGAACCCGTGCCGCCTCCCCGGCCGGCTTCACCGTCCCACACCGCCACCAGTTCAGCGATGCTTCCCGGGACTGCTTCGTTGGCGGCTTCGTAGGCTCGGCGACCGGCATCGTCGAAGTCCATCACGCGTACCTCCGCCGCTCGGGCGATGAGATCGTCGAACTCCACGGCGTGGCCGGGCTTCACCTTCACGGCCCGGTAGTTCCGCGATGGCAACACCACCTCGAGTTGGCCTCCCACGTCGAGCACTGCCCGCGCGAACACGCTGTCGGCTCCGCGGGCGAGGCATGACACCCCTGTCAGCTCGTCGGCTCCGTAGGAGGTCACCAATTCGCGCACCGCCGCATACACCAGAACCGCCGTGGGATCAGTGATGTTCATGTGTCCGGTGACACCGATGCGCACCATGCTGTCTGCTCCTCTATGCCCTGGCTGCGACCAGTGGCCGCATTCTTTCCCTGAGTTCGGCGACCGCGGATATTTTGACGAAGTCGCCGGTGCGGTTGTACACCGTAGTGAGTTTCTTGGCGACGCGGTCGGAGGCGGTTTGCTCGGCGACAGTCAACGCGGCGTGCCCGATACGGCACGCTTCTACGGGTTCGCCTTGGATCAATCGGGCTTCGACCATGTTGAGTTGGTCCAGTGCGGCACTGCGTCGCCGGTCCGGGGGCCGCAGCGCGATGGCCTGGTCGATGTGCTCGGCCGCCTCGCCCGCGACGCTGGAGTCGCTGGTTCGGGTCGCTGCGGAAAGCCGTTCGTTCGCCCAATGCCGCTGCGGTCAGCGCAGCACAGCGAAGACCACCGTCGCGCAACAGGTTCGCCGCTCGGTCGACGGGGAGCTCGGATTCGATTGAGCCCGACCTACGCACGACAGACACCGGACTCTGGTGCACCCGGTCACCGGCCGATGCACTTGAGCACCGCAATCCCTGGGAGACCGGGGTCCCGCGTCTATGGATCCAGCTCACATCCGCCGCAGTTACAGCGAGCGTGGAACTTGCTGGTGCGGCCCCGCTCAACGGGGGTAGAGTTTCCGGCATCGGACGAGGGGATTCGACATGAAAACCGTTGGCGCAGTGCTGTCCACCGCTGCGGTGGCCGCAGTCATAGCTGGATGTGGCAGTGGTACCGAATCGAGCGCGCCGGCTACGACGCCGACCATCACCGCGACGGGGGCGCTCGCCTCCGGTATGAGTGTGAAGAAGCAGACATGCGAGGGCATGTTGGTGTTTCTCGAAGGCATGCGTGGGCTCGGCGCCGACGTCGACGCCGAGATCCAGAACGCGCTCGAGCAGATACCGCTGCGCCCGGAATGGGCGACCGCCAGCGAAGCCGAACGCACGGCGACCCTGGAAGGCATCCAAGACGCAGCCGACGGCCAATGCTCCTGAACGCGCTGTCGGTTCACTCAGCGTCCTCGCGCGAGGGGCAACACATCGCAAATGAGGCCGACCGTGTCCATGGTTATGAGCTCAGCCCGGTCGACGTTCCAGATTCGCCGACGCCCCGGTAAGCAGTCTTCGTGCGGCGTCGGCGCTGACCTCGGCGAAATCGTCTGCTGGGGAACACAGTTTGGCGAAACCCACATTCCACCACCCTCGACGATCAATCCCGCTACCCGCGCCCCGGTTGCATCCAAGAGGGGTGCGGATTGACACCGGGGCGCGTACTCTGCCATGTGGACTCTGCGGGAAGTCACGAGCCCGGGGGCGCACCGATGAAATCCTTTGCATTCGCAATGTTTAACCTGGCCATGGTGCTAGCACTGTGGGGTGGGATCGGGTTCTCGGTGATCGGCCTCGACGATCTGGCCTCCGATCCGAAAGCCACCCCGACATGCGACGGGAAGATTATGTCCCCGGGTGATTTCTGCCTTGTGACGGGCGCCAGCAGCTATACCTACAGCTCAAAACTGGTCGATCAGCGCGCCGCCAAAGACCGTGCGTACCAGACAATCGGTATCGGCGTGGTGCTGCTGGTCAGCGCCGTGCTTTGGTTCATCACCAAGGGCGCGCTGAAGCGCCGCGGCGTGGAATTGTAGCCAACCACGCCGTCGTCGTCGGCCGGTACGTGGCACGTGCCGAGCCCCAGGGCGGGGGCCGGGGTGCCGTTCAGCTGACCGCGCGGGCCGTGACGAAGGAACGCGGGCGACAACGTCGATCGCCCCGGGCGGGATCGCGATGCTGTGGTCCCGCCGCCAGTTCAGTTGCCGCCGGTCGCGGCGGTCGCGACGAGGTAGATAACCGCCCCTACGACCGCGATCAAGTAGGGGATGGAAGCCACAGTGGCCCAGATCTTCGTTTTGCGGGACGCGGCGGCGGCGCCCTCGAAATCGCCCGCCCTCCATTTCGGCAGGACCTGACTCGAGTACACGAGTGCCGCGGCGCCCGCGCCGATACTGATGGGGCTACAGAGGATGACGCCGAGGAATGTGACGATGTACGCCCACTCGACGTAGCGTGGCGGTGGCCCTTCCCCTGGAGGGGGTCGATACGCGCCGGCAGGCGGAGGCGGTGGTCCGTCATCGCGGGTTTGTCGATGGCCGCTCGGCGGCCGGCCCGCGCGGTTGTGCAGACTCGCCGCAAGAGCAGCCATGGCATCGGTGTTGCCCGCGTCGGCGGCGTTGCGGTACCAGGACTCGGCCGCGACGAACTCACCCCTTCCAGCGAGGATCCCAGCGAGGTCGTACATCGCATCGGCGATGCCCTCCGCGGCGGCCCTGCGGTACCAGAGCTCCGCGGCGAAGAGATGGTCTCGACCGGTGAGGATCACAGCCAGACGGTGCATGGCGTGAGGATCGCCCGCCTCAGCAGCTGCCCTGCAAAAGACTTCTGCCTCAGCGAGCTGGGGCGAACGGGTAACGGTTTCGAGCTCATCTCCACCGGAAGTGTGTTCGGCCGTTCCCCCTTGCGGCGCGCCCGGCGTCGGGCTCTGATCTCCCAGGAATCGGTACATCGAAACCACACCGTAGATCGAGAAGCCACCCTCGGCGGCGCGTGAGAACCGCACCGCACAGAAGCCCCCAGCGGTGAAAAACGACAGTTGTACTGCCTGCTGCTCCAGCGTCCGCACCTGGGCTCTGGTAACACCTTCGGCGAAAAATCCGCCGATGATCCTGCTCAGGGCATCCTGAAACTCGCTCGCGGAGATATAGCGCATACCAAGGCAGCCCCACACCTGGCGCACCTCGTCGTAGTCCCGCTGCTGCTCGGACCGCGACAGCGCCGGTAACAGCCCAGCACGGCGCATCGCGTCGTGCAACGTCGCGGAAATTCGCGGAGGTGCCATCTCGGACTGCGCCATCAACCTCTTGTACGCAACCGCAACGTCGCCGTTCACATCGTCATTGATGAGCGTGCCGCAGGCAGCGCAGTTGATCAGCGTCACGGTGAAATCGAGCGCGACACTGCGCCGCTCGTCGAGCCGCAATTCTGCTCGGGACGCCCCCTGCTGCGACAGCACACGCGAGGAACCGCAGACAGGACACGTTCGCTGCTCAGGTCGGATCGGCGTGTTCGATTGCACTTCGGAAGACGAACCGGAAGGGCGCTGCAACACACCACCCGGGGCGATCCGCCACACGACAGCCACGATGACCGGCCCTTTCACGGTCTCGAACGGCCGAGTACTCGTCCGGGCAAGCGCGTCGGCGCTCACCGTGCCATCGGACTCGAACTTGGCAACCACCGCATACGCCATAGATCCGGTCGGCTCAAGCACATGGCTCGAAGTAACCGGCACGTCAACGAAACCGGGGCCGATCGCGGCTTCGACGAGCTGAAGGAGCTCATTCGGGTCAGGTGCAACGTCCCGGTAGAGAACAAGGACTTGTTCCACACCCGCCGTGCCCGACCCGGCAACGATGGCCGAGGTCGCCGCTGCGGCGGTCTTCTTGATGAACACGAATCTTTCCTCCTGGGTAGAGGGTCCGGCGCGAGCCGACGAGTGGAACGACCGCGATCGCCGAACCCCACAACGCAGCAGGCCCTCGGGTCACTACCTCGCGTGGTTCACGCTGTCTGGCCCAGCGCGCTGGACAGCCCCGATTCGTGCGTGTCCTTGTCTCGGGTGTGCCGTCTTGTCGGTAGCGCACGCACCGGACAGTGACAGTGGCCCCAGCCTGCCGGTCGATATGCGACCAGCAGATTTTGTGACAGACGGGTTCTTGCGAGCGGTACAGCAGGCACAAGGCCAGGCCCCCGCCGAGCAAGGTCACGCCCAGCAGGATTGCGATCCTTGGCACGGGGGCAGCGATAGCCCCTTACGAGATCGCGCAATCGACACACCCCCAGGGCAATCCGGCCTCTTCCCTGGATACTGTAGCCCGGGGGCGCCTGGCGTCGCCAGGTCAGTTCCCACTGAAACATCATGCGCCACAGTCGGAACCAGCAACTACATCGATCAGCGGCTACCCACACGCTCGCCCGACTCCATCCCGCTACCACCGCTGCCATCCCGATTCCCCGACGAGAACTCGCTACGTGCGGTCACCACCAGCAACCGGACCTCCACGCGTGGACGGAATGTACAAAGCCGACGCCGCTGCTGTTTCCCGACACCGATACCGGCACCTCCACCGCCGCAGCGGCGCGGTTCCACCTCGAACACATCATCGAGGCCGCCAACGGCGTACTGCACCTGCTCACCGGCCGCCCCTGAACAGGGATCGGCGCGAAAGTTCCTCTCCGACTACAGCGAGGGCAGGACTTGGCATGATCACCGTCCAGGAACTACGCACATGGGCCGCCGGTCTGGACCTGGGGACCATCTCGTAATCCACAGTCCCCAGCAGTCCCATCTGATGTGTTTGATGTCGGCGGTGACACGCTGTGTCGCGCAGCTGGGTAGCGGCATCGCTACTCGCCCTGGGGGCATTGTTGTAGGAGCGTGGAGGTGAGTTCGGAGAGCCGTTGTGCCGCGGCGGGGTCGAACGGTTCGCCGTGTACCTCGATACGGTTGTCCTGCATGAATGCCGTGAGCGATTCGCGGGGCGGTGTGTCGAGGTGACGTCTGATCCGGGTGAGTGCGGCGTGGATCGGTTGACCGCGTTCTCGCATTCGGGCAACGGCTTCGGCGCTGGCGGTGTCGTATTCGCCGGTGAATCCGGTCGCGGTCAGACCGGGGTGTAGTAGGACGTAGCGGACCCGTGACTGAGGGTAGCGTTGGATGAAGGCCACAGCGAGCAGGTCGCTGAGTTTGCCGCACTGTGCCATCACTTGGCCGGGGTCGTAGGAGTGCTCGAACTGGATGTCGTCCCAGTGGATCGCTGACAGCGGACCTCCGGGGCCGGCCAGGTCGAGGATCACGGGTGTTTCGGCTCGATCCAGCTGTGCGACGAGCCCGTGTCCGAGCAGGTACCGGCTCAGATAGAACAGCGCGAAGGTGGCTTCGAAGCCTTCCATGGTGACGAATCGGCGCGCACGGAAGAAGCGCGCACCGAGGACGAGCACGTCCACCACCGAGTAGAGCGAGGTGATGTGTTCGATTACTCGCCGGGTCTCGGTCACCAGGCTCAGATCCGCCTGGATGAAATCGACACGTTCGCCCGCACCGAATTTCGTTGCGGCGTCGAGTACCGACTGTGCTTTGCGTGTGTCGGTGCCGATGATGACTACCTGCTCGCCGCGTTCCAGGTACGACAACGCGAGTGCTTTGCCCATCCCATCGGTTCCGCCGGTGATGACCACGGTGCCCACAGCTACCTCCCAAATTGCAAGTCATATGAGTCTACGAAATTGGACTCATCAGTCTAAGCAGACTGATGAGTCCAAGTAAACAGGACCATGAACTCAGACTGGCGGACCGGCGGTAACATGGGCCGATGACAGCGGCCCGGAAGTCGTCTCCGCCTGGTGCGGTCGTGTATCGCGGGCGTATCGACAAGCAGCGGGCCGTGCTGGCCGCGGCGTTCACCGTGTTCGCTCGCGCGGGATACGCACAGGCTCGGATGGACGAGATCGCAGCGGAGGCCGAGGTGGCCAAGGCGACCGTGTACAACCACTTCGGTGACAAGGAGACGGTGTTCCGTCAAGTGGTGCAAGCTCTTTCGGAGTCTGCGCTCGCAGCCAACCTGGCCGCGGTCGAACTGCTCGTGCACGACAGCGACGATCTCGAATACACGTTCGGGCAGGTGGGTCGACACTTGGTCGACTGCTACTGCGGCGAGGAATCCCGTGCGCTGCGTCGACTGCTCTGTGCTGAGGCGGCGCAGTTCCCTGATCTGCTCGACCTCGTCGATGAGGTCTCGCGCCGTGTCACCCGTACCCTCGCGGACCGACTGGCCAGACTGGCATTGGCCGGACGGCTGCGCATCGGTGACCCGGAAACGGCGGCTATCCAGTTCGCCGCATTGCTTGCGGGCAGTGTCGACATACGATCTCGGCTCGGCACCCGGTCGATCTCGGACACGGAACGTCAGGCCATCGCCGATGCCGCTGCCGCCACATTCTCGAGAGCCTTCGGCGTCGAACCGTTTCAGCCCGGGGTGCCCCGAGCAACCTGATCCTCGAACGTATCGAGGCAGACCTGGATCTGTGCGATATCCCCGTGGTCGTGCCAACCGTCTCCTCGGCCGACGAACCGGTCGGGACCGGCGGCGGGACCCACGAGTCGGGACGGTGAGCTCCTTCGGATCGAATCGATTCGGCGCCGATCCCAGTAGGCCACCTCGTCGACACGAGGGTCCGTCGAGTTATGGCCGTTGCAGCATCTCCGGTCGCCGCGAAAGCTCCCCAGGTCGTGCGCATCTGCGCCGACAGCTCGCGGGCCTCGGCGGGCGGCTCGAAACCGAGCAGGAGCGGGCCCAGATGTCTGTCGTAGGTGCCGAACAGCAGTGGCGCTTCGAAACCGTGACATGCGCCGAGCGCACCGCCGTTGTTCGGCGAGTTCCAGGTCAGTCAGTACATGTGCACCCGGCCGCTGCCGGCCGCCCGGGCGTCGGCGAGATGCAGCGCGGGCATGTGGAACATCTGATCGAACTGCACCAGCTCGCACAGCCGCGTCGGGGGAGGCGTCGGGGAAGGCCGCGCGGTAGGCGCCCTCGCTGTCCGGGCCGGGCCCGAACACTTCCAGATCTGCGCTCGCACGGCGTCGTCGATCGTCGCCAGCGTTCCGCTGAGCGCGAGGAACAGTCGGCATTCGTCTCGGTTGCGCCCGATGAGTACGGCGATATCGCGCGCCGCTCCCGCCCGCACCGCATGCCACGGTGTCGTCGGCAGCCCCTCGCCGTCGACCACAGGGGCGAAGGGGGCGAACAGGTGGGCACCGACTCCGACTCACCAGGTTCGGGTGTATCGGCGCATCTCGGCGTTGAGTGTGACACCAGCTTCCGGCAGCCGACGCGGATCCACACAGTTCTGCGACCGTGGGCCGCAGGCCGATTGTCGCGGTGATCGCTCCTGCGACGTCGGCAGCCAGCTCGTCGGAGTGATACTTGCCGGGCATACTCTGGACGATCGCTCGCTGGAAAAGTCTTGCGGGCCAGGCATTACCAGCAGTGCTGCCACAGATCCGGCACCGGCGGGACTCGCCGCAGACGGCGACTCGGTCGGTGTCGCCGCCGAAGGCCGCGATGTTCTCCCGCACTCAGTGCAGTGCCGCGATCTGATCGAGCAGACCTCGGTTCGCCAGCGCCCCATCGATCCGGGTGAATCCCCTCACGCCGACTCGATAGTTCAACGTGACGACGACATCGCTGTCGCGGCGATCCGGAACGCGTCGTAACCGGGGCTGCCCGCGAAGCCCAGTTTGTACGCGCCGCCGTAGATCCACACCAGGACGGCCCGCTTCGCAGCCGAATCCGGTTCGGGCGTCCAGGCATTCACGGTGAGCCAGTCGTCACGATCGCAAATGTCCGTCATGCCGGTCAGCCCGGCGATCCCCGGATCCTGCGGTGGCTGTGTTCCGAACTCGAGAGCGGTTTGGACACCGTCCCAGGAGTGGGGCGGGCGCGGTGCCAGGAAGCGGGCCGCACCCACCGGTGGCCGCGCGAAGGGAATTCCGCGGAAGACGGCCACGCCTGCTGATAGATCCCTTCGTCGCGCGGCGACTCGGCGGTGCGGAACAGTCGATCACCTCTCTGGATGAAGGTGATCGGAACAGCGGGTCGTATGGTGCCTCAGGTCGTAGTGGGCGCCGCACTCGAATCGCTGGGCGCCGGGCGGAGGTCGTCATCCAGGTCGAGTTCGAAAGATCGCGACATTCTGGCGAGCCCGTCGTAGGCGGTGACGGTAAAGAGGATGTCGAGAATCTGCTGAGTATCGAAGTCGGCTCGGAGTCCGTCCCAGGTGTTCTGACCGATGGCACCGTCGCTGATCAGGTCGTCGACGGCCTGCAACAGCGCCGCGTCGAGGTCACTCCAGAATGGCGCTTCGGGGCCGAAAGCGATACGTGCGATCTCCTCGTCGGTCAGACCCGCATCGTGTGCCATGCAAAGGTGCTGTGCCCATTCATAATTGGAGGTGCGAACCGCGGCGACGCGCAGCACGATCATTTCGCGTTGCCGCTCGGTGAGCGTGGTCGCTCTGAGTATATGGCCGTTGAAAGTGAAGAACGCGCGTGCCAGTGCGGGATGATGGGCGAAAGTGCCGAGTATGTTTCGGGCCGCGGGACGGTTCTCCTGTACCGGCTGCGGATAGCGAGGTTCCGGGGGAACCATGGCTGCCATCGCCGCGCGCATCGTTTTCGGCCACTCGGCCAAGGGGAGGGGCTCGATTCGGGCCATGTCAGATCGGATTCCTTCTGTGAAATATGGCGCCTGCGCGGCGACTCGCCATGCTCGACGTCGCGACGATGGCCGGAGTCAGATGAGCAGACCGCTTACATCGACATTCAGGGGAATGCCTGTGACATAGGCGGATTCGTTCGACGCCAGGAAGACGACGGCGTCGCTGATGGCGGGTACGCAGTTCCAGCCGACGAGCATCCTGTTCACCGACTGAGTGATCGCTTCGAGGTCGGCAGAGTCAGGATCGCCCAGATCCGGACGGGATGTCGACTCGGCTTCGTCGTCTGCGAAGATCGGAGCGCCCGGGTCGGCCGGATGGATCGAATTGCAGCGGATGGAGTGTGGCGCCAACTCGATCGCGAAACTCCGCATCATCCTGACCATGCCGGGCTTGGAGGCGCTGTACAGGCCCGTGTCCGAGCGTGCCGCGAGTCCGTTCAACGGGCTGGTGAGCACGATGCTGCCTTTTCCGGTCGCGAGCAGTTGGGGGACAGCGGCTTTCAGCGTCTTCCATACCCCCGAGCGGTTGAGGTCGATCCGGGGTGGTGGTTTCCCGTTCTGTCGACTGCGCTCGTCAGCGGTTCGGCTGCCATTCCCTATACCGGCGTTGGCCACGACGATGTCGAGCCCGCCCAGCTCTTTCACAGCGCCGTCCACCGCACGCTCGAGCGCGTCGCCGTCGCGGATATCGACCTGCACGGTCACGACGCGCCGTCCGTGCTGCTTCACGAACTCGGCAGTGGCTGCCAGGTCTGCGGGCGTGGAAGGCATTGAGGCGCCAGCGGTTTCTTCGGCCTGACCGCAGATGTCGATGGCGATGATGTCTGCGCCCTCCTTCGCCAGTCGCACCGCGTGAGTGCGTCCTTGTCCCCGCGCCGCGCCCGTGATCAAAGCGACCTTGCCGTCAACCCGTCCACTCATGGATTACCTCGTTCGATTCGATGGCACGCATAGATACTCACTCTCGATCAACACGAAACTGATCGATCGATCAAACCTTCACATATCGAGGTGGTCGTGTCAACGGTCACATCGCAGTGGCATCGTCCGGATCCGTATTCGGGGCCGACAGGCGGAACTGCGCGATCATGCCCTCCATGAAGGCGCGCAACTCTTCGTGTCCTTGCCGCATTCCCACCGCGCCCTCGTTGCAGATGATGCGCGCCGCTCCGGTCAGGAGCATGGACATCACGACCGGTGGGAATCGGTGCGGATCCAGCCCGTGAGAGCGCATCACGAGGGCGACCGCCGTCGTCTCGATGTCGCGGACCCTCTCGGCGTAGGACTTCAATTCCTCGGCGATCACTTTGCGATGGTTGGCCAAGGCCATGAACTCGGTATTGAGCGCGGTGTATCGGGCATCGGTATTGATCAGCCACAATGCCTGCAGGGGATCGTCATCGGTGATCGCTTGACGCATGCGGGCGAGTGAAAGTTCCGCGCCGTTTCGCATCACCGCGACGAGCAGGTCTTCCAGCGTTGGGTAGTAGTAGTACAACAGCGCGGAGCGCACCCCCACCTCCGTGGCGATCCGTCGCGTGGTGACGGCGGCGTACCCCTCGGTGCGCATGATCTCGGCGGTCGCCTCCATGAGACGCTGGCGTGTGTCGGCTTTGACGCCCTTGGGGGTGCTCTGGTCGGTCATATGTCACACCGATCGTCGGCGACGACGCTGGGCTGCGCGACACGCGAGGGGGAGTGCCATCCGACAGAAGTCATGAGCCACTCTAACATTGATCGAATGATCAAAATGGCAGCGACGGCAAGTGCGGTTCGGACAGTGGTCGCATCGCGGTCGATGCCGAACTTGCAGGGTAACTCATCTGATGTCGAGGACCGCGGGTTGTGGGTCGGTTCGGGACCGCGTCGTCGAGTTCGTTGTCCAGAAATCCTCGGTCGAATCTGAGGTCGCGTCCAAATCGCCGGTGACCACGAGGGCGCATTTTCGTCGAAGACGAGGCGCGAACAGCCAAATGTCGGAGCCGGATTGCGGCGGGGGAGAAAGTCGGTCGGGTCCCCGCGATGCTTCGTACTCGGCATCCGCTATCGGGATCCGGCTGTTGCTTCGTAGCCGGTGGTCAACCAGTACACGGCGCGGTCGACGGCGGGCACTATCGCTCGCGCTTCGATCTCCCCGCGTGCGACACGTCCGAAAAGCCCGTAGACCAGGCTGGTCAGGATCGTGTCCAGGTCCTGGATGAATTCGACATCGACGTCGACCAGTACTGTCATCGCGGCGGGAACGACTGCGTCTAGTCCGTGGCTGACCAGTGTTTCGCCGCCCGTCGCGGATCGTGCGCGAAAGTAGGCGGCCAACAAGCCGGGGTGGTCTTCCCAGGGTTCGAAGATCGGGCGCAGCACTCGCATGAGGGCGGTGTGCAGAGAATCTCCAGGGCCCGGTGTCGATGTGGGTAGCCCCGCGTAACGATTCTCCTTCGTCCACCAGTCCAGCGCGGCGAGGATGAGTTCGTCGCGGGTGCCGTACAGCTTGTAGATCTTGGCCAGCGACACGCGAGCACGCCGGGCGACCACTCGCACCTGCACCGCGTCGTATCCCTCGGTCTCGAGTATGTCGATGACCGATTCGCGAATGCGCTGTTCGCCTTCCCCGACGGCAGACTCCATGACCGCGTCGTAGCGTTCACTCAATCCGACCGATTCCTTCCCTCCGGGCGGCGGACCTGCTAGTCTCGCTGCTGGTATCCAAGATACCACAGGTCAAGCGCAGATTTGCGTTCAATGTTGTCGCGTTCTCCTCGTGAATCAACCGGGGTGACGCGAATCTACTCGGCACCGAAACGAGGAACGATGGGTTCGTTAGATGGCAAAGTCGCCTTCATCACCGGAGTAGCGCGAGGGCAGGGCAGAAGCCACGCCGTTCGCCTCGCCGGTGAGGGAGCCGACATCATCGGTGTGGACATCTGCGCCGATATCGCGTCCAACAGCTACCCCATGGCTAGCCGTGAGGAGCTCGATGAGACGATCGCGCTCGTCGAGGGACAGGGACGCAAGATGATCGGCACGGTCGCCGATGTACGCGACTTCCTCCAGATCCGCGACGCGCTGAACGCCGGAGTGGCCCAGCTCGGTCGTCTCGACATCGTGTGCGCGAACGCGGGCATCGCGCCGCTGTCGCTCGAGGAAGTTCCGATCGAGACCGAACTCGCGCAGTGGGCCGATGTGGTGGGTGTGAACATGACCGGCGCGTTCAACACCGCTCGCGCCGCCATCCCGCACCTCATCGCGGGTGGCCGCGGCGGTTCGATCACCTTCACCAGCTCGACGGCAGGCCTGGTGGGCATGGGCGGCATGGACGGGGGCGGCCTCGGTTACGCCGCCTCCAAGCACGGCATGGTCGGGATCATGCGCTGTTTGGCGAATGGTCTGGCGCAGTACAGCATTCGCGTCAACACCGTCCACCCGACGGCGGTGAACACCATGATGGCGGTCAATCCGCAGATGATGGAATGGGCGGCGAACAACCCCGACGGCGGTCCGCATCTGATGAACCCGATGCCCGTCGCGATGCTCGAACCGCAGGACATCAGTTCGGCGATCGCATTCCTGGCTTCCGACGAAGCCAAATACATCACCGGTGTGACCCTGCCGGTCGACGCCGGCTTCACCAACAAGCTCTGAGGACGCGATGACCGAGAACACGCGACCGCCCGGACGTGTGGCGGGCAAACGCGTCCTGATCACCGGCGCCGCCCGTGGAATGGGCCGCAGCCATGCCGTCCGGCTCGCCGAACAGGGCGCCGACGTGATCCTGATCGATATCTGCCGGTCGCTCCCGGAACTCGAATATCCGCTGGCCACACCGGAGGATCTCGCCGAAACAGCGCAGCTGGTGGAGAAACACGGGCGTCGGGCGGTCACCGCGCAGGTCGACATCCGTGACGCCGAGGCGCTGATGAGCGCCGTCGACGCAGGGGTCGCTCAGCTCGGCGGGTTGGACGCGGTCGTGTCCAACGCGGGGGTACTGACGGCGGGGACCTGGGACATGACGACGTCGCAACAGTGGCGCACGGTTGTCGACATCAATCTCATCGGCACCTGGAACACCTGTGCCGCCGCGCTTCCGTATCTGGTCGATCACGGTGGCAGCATTGTCAACATCAGCTCGGCGGCGGGTCTGAAAGGCACGCCGCTGCACACTCCGTACACGGCCTCCAAACACGGCGTCGTCGGGTTGAGTCGTGCGTTGGCCAATGAGCTTGCCGCGCAGAGTGTTCGGGTCAATACCGTGCATCCGACCGGGGTGCCGACCGGCATGTCACCGGAATCGCTGTTCGGTCTGCTCTCGCAGGTGCGCCCGGACCTGGCGCCTCTGTTCGGCAACGCGCTGCCGGTCGTGATGACCGAGGCCATCGATATCAGCAACGCCGTGCTCTATTTGATCTCCGACGAGGCCCGGCACGTAACCGGGATGGAGTTCAAGGTCGACGCCGGGGTCACGCTCAAATGAAAGCGAATGATATGGGAACCATCGATACTGCCGCGGCAGACGCCGCGCAGCGTTCGGAACGAGGACGACGTGAGTTCGCCGACGTCATGACCTTCGAGCCGCCGACGGATTCGAGTCCGACGGCGACCAGCGGCCTGATCGATTTCGTCTTCGCCGAGGTGTGGACTCGTCCGGTGCTCAGCCGCCGCGATCGCCGGTTCATCACGCTGTCGTGCGTGGCCGATTCCGACTCCGAACAGGACCTGGTCGACCACGTCTACGCCGCGCTGAACAGCGGTGACATCACGATCACCGAAATGCGGGAAACAGTACTGCATTTCGCGGTCTACGCGGGATGGCCGAAGGCCTCACGGTTCAACATCGTCGTCGACATCCAGTGGGACCGGATCCATCGCGAGCGTGGCCTACCCCTGCCCCCACCGGAGCCGCTACTGCCGCTGGTCACTCCGAGTGACCCGGAGGAGCGCCTGGTGCGGGGCACGGCAACCTTCAAGGACATCAACTGCATGCCCTTCGCGCCCGACCGGGACAACCCCTACCAGGGGGCGGGCATTCTCAATTTCGTCTTCGGTGAGATGTGGGTTCGGCCGGGACTGGATATGAGAGCGCGCCGCTTGATCACCGTGGCGTGCGTGGGATTCCAGGACGCGCCACTGCCGATCCTGTCCCATGTCTACGCGGCGCTGAAGAGCCGCGACATCTCCTTCGAGGAGATGGACGAACTCGCTCTGCAATTCGGCGCGTACTCCGGATTGCCCAAGGCGGCCTATCTCGGTCATGTGATCGGTGAGCAGAAAGCCCGGGTCCTCCGGGAGTGGCGTGATGAAGCCGCAACGACTTCCTAGGAGCAGACGTGGTCTCCACCACTGACAATCATCAGCCCGCACCGTCGCTGCCGGGCGGGCTGTTCATCGGCGGCGATCGGATCGATCGATCCTCCGGTGGCACCCACGAGCACATCTTCCCCGGCACCGGCCGCTCGAACGGGACGATTGCGCTGGCCGGATCCGAGGAGATCGACCTGGCGGTCGCGTCCGGTAAACATGCTCAGCGGGAATGGATGTCGTTCACCGCCGACCGTCGTCGCGACCTGCTGATCGATCTCGCCGATGCCGTTCGCGACCACATGGGCGAATTCTCCCAGCTCAATGTGCACGACTACGGTGTCCCGGTGTCGCTGGCGATCAATACGATTCTTGTCGAACGTTTTCTGCGCCACTTCGCCGGATATGTCGACAAGCCGCACGGTCTCAGCAGTCCGGTGGCCGGGTCGTTCGATCTCAACCTGATCGAACGCGAACCCTACGGCGTCGTCGGCGTCATCGCCCCGTGGAACGGTTCGATGGTCGTCGCGGCCGCCTGCGTGGCACCGGCGTTGGCCGCGGGAAACGCCGTTGTCTTCAAGCCGTCGGCGCTGGCGCCGTTCGCGGCGCTGCGCTTCGGTGAGTTGTGCGTCGAGGTGGGATTGCCCGTGGGGCTGGTGAACATCGTGCCCGCGCGCACCGAGGGCGGCGACGCGCTCGTGCGGCATCGCGGGATCAGCAAGATCCACTTCACCGGTGGGGGAGAGACCGCGCGCAAAATCTTGACCGCCGCCGCGCAGAACCTCACTCCGGTGGTCGCCGAACTCGGGGGCAAATCCGCCAATATCGTGTTCGCCGACGCGGACCTCGACGCCGCGGCGCAGTTGTCGGCGTACCAGGGCCCCATTGTCCAGTCCGGACAGAGTTGTGCCAGTGCGAGCCGCGTCTTGGTCCAGGAATCGGTGTACGACGCATTCCTGGAGAAGTTCGTCGGGGCCGTCGAGGCCGCAAGGGTCGGAGACCCCTTCGACCCGAGCGTCGTCTTCGGTCCGGTGGTGAGCCAGCACGACACCGACCGCATCCTGGGCGTGATCGACGAAGCTGTCGCCAGCCGCTCGGGCGAACTGGTCACCGGCGGAAAACGGATCGGTGGCGATCTGGCCGAGGGCTTCTACATCGAGCCGACCGTATTCGCCGACGTCGACAACCGGTCGGCGCTGGCCCAGGTCGAAACCTTCGGACCGGTGGTGTCTGTCATCAAGTTCACCGACGAAGCCGACGCGATTCGGATCGCCAACGACAGCCCCTACGGTCTGAACGCCTTCATCCAAACCACCAACCTCACTCGTGCGCACCGTGTCTCGAGGCAGTTGGAAGCGGGGTCGATCTGGATCAATCAGATCAGCGACATCTCACCACAGGGCCCGTACGGCGGCTACAAGCAGAGCGGTTTCGGCCGCACCGGCGGACTCGACGGCCTGAACGAATTCTTGCAGGTGAAGAACATTCGGATCGGAATGGGCTGACACGCATACAACTGAGAAGGTGGTTGGGCTACTGCCCGCACGCGGTGACACACCGTGTGTGGGCCTCAGGCCGCACAGTGTGGGCGACCTCGACCCGGTGATCATGTGATGCCCCGATCAGCTTCGGGGCGCGCCTCGCCATCGACGCAGCGACAGCCACCAGCAGCGTGCGTATATTCTCACACTTCGAAAGGGGCCCGGTGTGCCTGCCGACTGGTCCGATCTGCTCCACTGCCTCGAATTGCGTTCCGTGTCCGCGCACTCGATGGAACCAGGCAATGAGACAACGATTTTCGAGGCCGACAGCCAACATCTCGACATCGACCGGCTTTTCGGTGGCCAGGTACTCGCGCAGTTCGTTCGCGTCGCCGCGGCGACGTGTCCCGACAAGGCAGTGAAATCGCTGCACGTGCAATTCATTCGGGAAGGCAAGGGGCACAAAGCTGTTCGCTACGTGGCGCGCCGCGTACGTATCGGGAGGTCCTTCGCCACGCTGGCGATCGTCGCGCAGCAGGACGGCGAGGTACTCGCCACGGCATCGGTGAGTCTGCACGTCATCGAGGGCGGGCCGGAGAACCAAGCGGTCACTTCCGTGCCGTCGGTGCTGTCGCCCGAGTTCCGGATCGGCCACGGTCTGCTGCCCTGGGAGGCCCGCTCGGCAGACGATCTGAACTTGCTCACCGCGCAGGCACCCGACTACGACCTCTGGATGCGCACTCCCGCGGTTGATCCGGCAATTGCGGAGGCCCTGGTCGCCTACGCCTCCGATATGAACCTCATCGGCACCGCGCTGCGCCCGTTCGTCGGCTACAACCATCACGGCAACGGCAGTGTCTGGACCGCGGCCACCACGTCACACACGGTGTGGTTCCACCGCCCGTTCCGCACCGACGACTGGCTGCTACTCCGCCATCACAGCCCGTTGGCCGCTCACGCCCGTTGCTTCGGGCGTGGCGATGTCTTCACCGAGAACGGCACACTGGTCGCCTCGTTCGCGCAAGAAGGGTTGCTCAGGTTCCGCTCGTGACGGATCGGCCGAGTACGACCGATCCGTCACGATCGTCAGCGCAGCGACTCCATCAGTTCCAACGTCGCCTCGGCGGCGGTGACGACTGCGCCGCGCTGGGCCGCGGCACGGTCGGCGAGATCGCCGATGAGCCCGACATCCTTGCGCAGCAGACCGCTGGCATGGGCGGCGAGGACCTCGAGACTGCCGCCCAACGGGGCGATCGTGCTCAGCGCGAAACTGTTCGCGGTGCCCTCGGACAGGAATTCGCCCAGCCGCTGCGGATCGATGCCCAACTCCTTGCCGAGTGTGAAAGTCGTTGCCGCGGTGGCGAGATTCGCGGTGAACAGCAGATTGTTGAGCAGTTTGGCGACTTGGCCCGCGCCGAGATCGCCCAGATGTACGACTCGCCCGGCATAGGAGTCGAAGACCGGCCTGCACCGTTCTACAGTGTCGGTCTCGCCGCCGACCATCACCAGCAGCCGACCTTCGGCGGCGGCGTAACCGCCTCCGCTCACCGGTGCGTCGATGACCCGAACACCCTTGTCCGCAGCGATTTTCGCGATTTCGCGACAGGTGTCAGGATGAATCGTGCTGTGCACCGCGATGACGCCGTCGCGTGCCAATCCGCTCAGTACGCCGTCGGCCCCCTCGACGACCTGGGTGACGTCGGCATCGCCGACCACGCACAGACAGACCAGGTCACTGGCTGCGGCGAGTTCGGCCGGGGATGTCGCTACCGTGGCATCGGTATCGGCGAAGGCGGCCAGCGTCTCGGGCCGGCGCGCCCACAATGTGGTCGGGTGTCCCGCCTCGACGATCCGCCGCGCCATGGGAGCGCCCTGGCTGCCGAGTCCGATAAAACCTACGCGCACGATATTTCTCCAATAGTGGTTGGTTGTGGTGGATCTTCTCCCCCCGATGTGTGCCGTGCACCTGCTCATCCGACGGCCGGACGGGGGACAGATCGACTGATCACGTCGTTACCCGGCTCGTCGGAGTCTTCGATGGACTCGCAGTTTCGGCCGGTGCCGCCCCCTGCTGCGATACCCACAACATCCGCCGGTCGCCATAACCGGACCGGTGCCCTATTTCAGGGTGCTGCCCGCGTCGACGGTCAGGGGAAGGCCGGTGACGTAGCGGGCTTCGTCCGAGGCCAGGAACAGCACCGCGTTGCTGATGTCGACCGGCTCGACCCAGCCGACGGGCAGCACATGCATGAATTGGGCGACGGGACGGAAGTCGTCCACGGTCGGATTCTCCAGATCCGGACGGAACATTTTCATCGTCCCCTCGTTCATGAACATCGGGGTGTTGACGTTGGTCGGATGCACCGAGTTGACCCGGATCGAATGCTGACCCAGTTCGACCGCGAAGGTCCTCATCAGGCCGACCACGCCATGCTTGGCGGCGATGTAGTGACCGGTGTTCGGGTAGGCCTTCAGCCCGCCGACCGAACTCGTCAGGATGATCGATCCGCCTGTGCCCTGCGACAACAGGTGGGGTACAGCGGCTTTCACCGTCTTCCAGACGCCGGAGAGGTTGATATCGATCATGACCTCCCAGTCCTGCTCGTCGAGCTGATCCAGGGTCTGCCCGCCGTTGCCGATGCCCGCGTTGGCCACGATGATGTCCAGGCGGCCCAGTTGCTCGACGCCGTCGTCCACCGCGGCCTTCACCCCGTCGAAGTCGCGAACGTCGACTTCGGTGGCGATGATTCGCCTACCGAGTCGCTTCACCTGTTCGACGGTGTCGGCCAGGTCGTCCGGGGTGGACGCGGGAATCAGATCTGTGCCGCTGACCGGCTTGCATACGTCGATGGCAATGATGTCGGCGCCTTCCTGCGCCAGTCGCAGTGCGTGGCTGCGTCCCTGACCACGCGCCGCACCCGTGATGAAGGCCACCTTGCCTTCGACCCGCCCAACCATGGAAAACCCCGTTCCTTGCAGATGTGCCGCTCGCGCAGCCTGACGTGTATGACCAATCGCGGTACTGATCGGACGATCAAATGTGACATCGAGAACACTCTGCTGTCAACGGTTGATCGACCTGTAGTTCGTTGACCGGCGCGGGAAGGGGGTGCCGAGTCATCGGTGTTCCGCACCGGCGATCTTGCCGCGCACGACACGCTAAGTCGCAGCTAGAGCGCATGCGAGGCGTGCTGTTCGATGGGCTGTCGCGCAGTGTCGAACCGCAGGTCGTTCTCGATCCGGGGCAATACCCTTGACCGTGCGCTGGACTGCATGGTACTCATACTCAACTCAATTAGATTTGATCGATCGATAAATTGCGATCGGATTGAACGCAAGACTGTCCGTGCTGAGCACCCACCGAGGCGATGTCGTCAGCTGTCCTGCGCGACGCTGACGCAGCGTTGACTCGGTCGCCGATCAATACCCATCAACCGTCCGATCGAAATGTCCTCGGCCGGTGGCCACAGCTCCTGTTCGAAAGGCTGACAATGACCGACTTGGCGTCTGTCGACTACTTCTCCGACGCATCGATCGCGCAAGATCCGTACAAATATCTGCACTACCTACGTAGCCAGAATCCGGTCTTTCGTGAGCCCAACCACGGCGTCGTCGCCGTCACCGGATATCAGGAAGCCAATGAGGCATTCCGCAATACCGACGCGTTCTCGGCCTGCATCTCGATCGGTGGGCCCTTCCCGCCGCTGCCGTTCGTGCCCGAGGGAGACGACATCACCGCGCAGATCGAGGCCCACCGGCACCAGCTCCCGCTCTTCGAGCACATGGTGACCATGGATCCCCCGGACCATACGAAGACCCGTACCCTGCTGAGTCGGCTGCTGACGCCCAAGCGCCTCAAGGAGAACGAGGACTACATGTGGCGTCTGGCTGATCGCCAGTTCGACGAGATCGTCGCGGGCGGTCGTTGCGAGTTCCTCGACGACTACGCCAAGCCCTTCGCCACGCTGGTGATCGCCGACCTGCTCGGTGTGCCCGAGTCCGACCGCCACGAGTTCCGCACGCGCCTGGCCGGTCACAAGGATCCAGGCACCAGGGTCGGCGCGCTGGATCACGAACCGGTGGCCTCCAACCCGCTGCAGTGGCTGGAAGACACCTTCAGCGAGTACATCACCGACCGTCGCAATGCGCCGCATGAGGACATCCTGGGAGTCCTCGCGGCCACGAACTATCCCGACGGATCCGTGCCCGAGGTCATCGATATCGTGCGACCGGCGACCTTCCTGTTCGCGGCCGGACAGGAAACAGTCACCAAGCTACTCAGCTCGGCTGTGCGTGTTCTCGCCGAACAGCCGCAACTGCAGCAGCGCGTGCGCGAGGACCGCAGCCTGATCGGTGCGTTCATCGAGGAATCGCTGCGTTTCGAAAGCCCGACCAAGGTCGACTTCCGGTTGGCGCGCAAGACCGCCGTACTGGGCGGGGTCGAGATCAAGGCGGGCACCGTGCTGATGTTGTGCATCGGCGCCGCCAATCGGGATCCGCGCAAATTCGAGAATCCCGACGAGTTCCAGCTCGACCGTCGTAACTCGCGCGAGCACATCGCCTTCGGTCGCGGCATCCACACCTGCGCGGGCGCGCCACTGGCCCGCACCGAAGGCCAGGTCACCCTCAATCGTTTGCTGGACCGTCTGACCGATATCTCGATCGACGAGAGCGCGCACGGCGCCGCGGGCCACCGCAACTACAGCTACGAACCGACCTTCCTGTTGCGCGGCCTGCGCGACCTGAACATCACCTACTCGAAGGCGTAATGAGCTGGGCAGCAATATATTCGGATGGTGCGACCCACGCCCGCCGTGATAGCGAAGGGACAACTTCGATGTCGAACAACAATCAGACGCTCTCGCAGCCCTCGGCGCGCACACCCGCGATGATCGGTGGTCTTCGATGAAGGTCTGGGTCGACTCCGACCGATGCCGCGGACACGGTGTGTGCGTGGCCATATGCCCCGACGTCTTCGAACTCAACGACGACGGCTATGCCGAGGCTCGAATTCCTGAGGTACCGAACGAATATGACGATGCGGTCATCGACGCGGTAGACGCCTGTCCCGAACACGCCATCGTGACGGAGTAGCCGCTAGACGCGGTAGGTCACCCACCGAAGCGGAAGGCCGCCTCTCGACATCAGGAGCTTCGTACCCGCTGTCGCAGAGGGCCTTTCGAGATCTATTGACAACACCAAAGCAACCTCCGCGGGTGTAGCTCGATGACGACACGGTCGCCGGCTGGTCAACGGGGTCCAGTTGAGGAGAAACCTTGAAATCGCAACGAATAGTCATCGCCGTGGTGGCGATGGCACTGTTGGCCGCCGGATGTGGGCGCAGCGGAACCGGTGAGGAAGAAGGCGCCGCGCCCACCGCGCAGGCCACGTCGTCGGGAAACTTCGGCGACCTGTCCGGTATCTGCAAGGGCGGATCGCCCAGCGGAACTCCGGCCCAGGGAGTGACGGCCACCGAGATCAAAGTCGGTGTCTTCAGCGACGTCGGCTTCACCAAGCAGCCCGAATTCGTCGACGCCGCCAGGGCATTCACCTCGTGGTGCAACGCGGCGGGCGGCATCAACGGCAGGAAGTTGGTGTACGAGGTTCGCGATACCAATCTGCTCGAGGTTCGCCCCCGGATGCTCGACGCGTGCCGGGAGGATTTCGCCCTCGTCGGCGGCGGTGCGGCGCTGGACGGGCTCGGTGTCAAGGACCGTCTCTCGTGCCTGCTGCCGGAGTTCCCCGCGCAGGTCTCGCAGTCGCAGAATTTGCAGTCGGATTTGCAGGTCAGCGCGTTGACCAGTACGTACGCGCACTATGAGCCCTACTTCGGGTTCCGGAAATGGCTGCTGAACGAGGCCTACCCGGAATCCGCGGGAGCGGTCGGCATCATCAACGGTGACTCGCCGGTGACCAAAGTGCTCGGCGACAAAGCCGTCGAGGCTATCAAGGCTGCCGGAGGGTCGGTGACCTACAGCGAGCTCTACCCCGCCTCGGGTGTGTCGGACTGGACCCCGTACGCGCAGGCCATCAAGAACAAGAACGTCAAGGGCCTGGTGTTCTACGGCGACTTCCGACAGCTGGGCAAGCTCGAGGATGTCCTGTCGGGGATGAACTACAAACTCGATTGGATCGACCCGACCAACAACGCCTACAACCCCCAATTCCTCCAGGCCGCCGCGCAGTCGGTGGGCGTGCAGAACAATGTCGTCGATCTGACCGGCGCGGTCCCGATCGAGGCATCGGCATCCTCACCCGCGATGGCACAACTGCACGACATCTTCGAAAAGTACGCATCCGGAGCTGAATTGGCCCTGGGCTCGGTGCGAGCGCTGTCCTCCTGGCTGCTGTTCGCCAAGGCCGCCTCCAGTTGTGGTGACCAGCTGACTCGCCGATGCGTGCTCGAGGCGGCGACCAAGCAGACGGCCTGGACCGGCGCCGGTTTGCACACCGCGCGCGATCTTTCGAACAAGGACGCGGCACCGGACTGCTTCAACGTCATGCAGGCGACCACAGCGGGATGGAAGCAGGCCGACTTCAAACCAGACCGCGGTCTGTTCCGCTGCGACGTGACCCCCTACCGCTACACCGCGGAATACGGCGCGGCCACCACCCTCGCCGATGTCGGCAAGAGCCTCAACGACGTCAAATAGCAAAAGCCGCGATCACTTCGCGATCGTCTGCCTGACTGCGGCCCGGGCATGAGGGTCTCAGGCGGTGTCCCAGCCGCGCGTACTCCACGGCGAGCAGCGCGCGGCCCGGTCCCACAGCGGGCTGCGAATTCGAAAACCGAAGGAGAGAAAACATGGGAAAGCTTGACGGCAAAGTCGCTTTCATCACCGGAGCCGCGCGCGGCCAAGGGCGCAGCCACGCTATCCGGCTGGCAGAGGAAGGCGCCGATATCATCGCCGTCGACATCTGCGCGCAACTGGGAACAGTGCAGTACCCGATGGGTACCCGGGACGAACTCAACGAGACTGTCGCGGAGGTCGAGAAGCTGGGGCGGCGGATTGTGGCCAGGCAGGCCGACGTCCGTGACGTTTCTCAGTTGCGCGAAGCCTTCGAAGCGGGCACCGCAGAGCTGGGCCCCGTCGACATCGTCCTGGCCAACGCCGGTATCGGCGCGGGTGGTGCGGTAGCGCCGGACGAGCAGGAGTGGGAAGAAGTCATCGGTGTCAACTTGACCGGTGTATGGAACACCGGTCGCGTGGCGATCCCGTCGATGGTCGAGCGCGGCCAGGGCGGATCGATCGTGCTCACCAGTTCCACCGGCGGGCTGATCGGCGTCGGTATCCCGACGGCGGGATTCCTCGGCTATACCGCCGCCAAACACGGTGTCGTCGGGCTGATGCGGTCCTGGGCCAATTATCTCGCGCCGCACAGCATCCGGGTGAATAGTGTCGCTCCGACCGCGGTTCGTACGCCGATGGCTCGTGACGGGAACCTGGAGGGCATCATGGAACGCAACCCGGCCCTGGCCCAGGCGCTGTCCAACGCCATGCCCGTCGACCTGGTCGAACCGCTCGACGTCTCCAATGCCATCGCCTGGCTGGTCTCCGACGATGCCCGTTACATCACCGGCTCGGTCGTCCCCGTCGACGCGGGGCAACTGAACAAGCGATAGCCACAGGTCTAGGCGAGGAGTGCGCGGGAACCGGTAGCCATCCGGTCCGGCGCACCTTTCGGGCGCATTCTCGGCTTCGCCACAGGAATTCCCATGCCGCCGACAACGACTGCGTCGGCGTTCGAGCGACCAGAAGGAGATTTATGCCCATCCCCGATGTTTCGAGCAAACCACTCGCCGACCTTGTTTCGCTACGTGGTCGACGCGCAGTCGTCACCGGCGGCGGGCGCGGACTCGGCAAGGCGATCGCGTTCCGCTTGGCCGAATCCGGCGCGGACCTATTGATCGGCGATATCGATCACGATCAAGCTGTCACCGCCGCCGAGGAACTCGCCGAACGCCACGGGGTGAACGCCGTCGGCGTCGCGATGGATGTCGCCGACGGCGCGTCTGTCGCGACGGCGGCCGACCGTGCCGTCGCGGAACTGGGCGGTCTCGACATCTGGATCAACAACGCCGGAGTCTTCCCTGCCGTGTCGGTGCTGGAGATGAGCGAGGAGACCTGGGATCAAGTCTTCAGTGTGAACGCTCGAGGTGTATTCCTCGGCGCACGTGAGGCGGCCCGGCGCATCGCAGACGCCGGTACCGGTGGCGTCATCGTCAACATCATCTCCACCGCCGGGTTCCGCGGCAGCGCCCCGGGTCTGGCAGCCTACGTCGGATCGAAACACGCCGCCCGTGGCCTCACGCGCGAACTGGCCCTCGAACTCGCTCCGCTCGGCATCCGGGTGCTCGGTGTCGCGCCGAGCTATGTCCCGACAGAGGGCAATACCTTTGCTTCGGCGGCTGCAGTGGATGGGCCTGACCCGACGTCGGCCCAACTCATGTTCACAAGCCCGATCGGCCGCCCCGGTGTCCCCGATGACATCGCCCGCGTCGTCCTGTTCTGCGCCTCGGATATGTCGGCTTTCATGACCGGCAGCACATTGCTCGCAGACGGCGGCAGTACCGCCTGATTCCCCGCCCTCGGCGAGTTCGCCGGTGCGGTCGAGTGCTCGACCAGCGGTGCAGGCCGTGGATGAACGCGAATTCGGCGAGCGGTTGCGCCGCCGAACCCGCGCTTTCGGCGACTTGCAGCGCGGCCGCGAGTGAGTCGCCTACCGGTTCGCGTGCGGCTTCGGGCAATGCCGAAGGTGACCAGGAATTGCACCGTGACGATCGCGGTGCCGCTGCCGAAACCTCGGTCGGCGAAGAGTTTGATATCGATCAGCGGATGCGCGACCCGTTTCTCGACGAGCACGAACGCGACGGCCGCGAGGACGCCGGTGACGGCCGCGAGGAGCACCAGCGGGTCGAGCCAGCCGCGGGCGGGTACCTCGATCGCGGCGATCACGATCGCGCCGACCGCGAGGGCTCCGGTGATCGCGCCGAGCGGGTCCATCGCGGGCCGCGAGTTGTCCACCGATTCCGCCACGGTGAACGCCGCGATGGACAGGATGACGCCCGCGACGGTCATGCCGAGGAAAATCGAGAGCCAGGACCAGTATTCGATCAGGATGCCCGATCCGAGGATGCCGAGGATCGCGCCCGCGCCCGCGACGCCGGCCCACAGTCCGATCGCGCTGCCGCGCCGTTCCTCGGGGAATCCGGCGGTCAGCAGCGACAGCGTCGATGGCATCACCAGCGCCGCGCCGACTCCGGCGAGACCGCGTGCGGCGATCAGCCAGGTCGGGCTGTCGAGTGCGAGGGGGATCGCCGAGGCCAGCGAGAAGATGATCAGGCCGACGATGAGGACCGCGCGCCTGCCGTATCTGTCGCCCAACGCGCCCGCGGGCAGGACCAGGCAGGCCAGCGCGAGGGTGTAACCGTCGACGATCCAGGTGAGTTCGGCCTGGCTGGCCCCGGTCGCGGCCGCGATCTCGGGCAACGCTGTATACAGTGCCGCCATCGAGGCGATGACGAGAACCACCGCGAGACACGACAGTGTCAGCAGCCAGCGCTGGGCGGCGGACAGTCCGGCGCGTTCGGTGGATTCCATCGGGCCTCCGCAACTATTGGTATCGCGACTCCGGCCCCGCGATGCTGAGCCACAGTAATATACTGCACAGTATCTGAGTGTCCTGATAGACTCTGGAATCCTGATCGGATAGCGAATTGGCTGGAGCGGAACATGCCTCGCGCGGGAATTCAGTCCCCCTCTGTCTCGAGCCGAGCCGCGAGGGCGTTACGAAGCTCGACCGCAAGAGTTTTCGTGAGTCACGTTCGCGTCGGAAGCAGACGATCGGGCCTGTCGAAAGGACGCAGAAGTGAGTTCGAACCACCGGTCGATGGAGCCCCATCGTGAGCGGAGCCGCTACCAGTTCGACCGCCACAAACCCGAATACCGTTTTCGGTTCGAGGCGATCACCGAGGAAATGCACGCGAAGTGTCCGATAGCGTGGAGCGATACCCACGATGGACACTGGGTCGCCGCGGGCAATCGTGAAGTGTTCGAACTCGCCCGCTGCCCACACGTTTCCAACGATCGGGACTACAAGAACGAGCGTCGCGGCTATCTGGGGATCACGATCCCGTACAGCGCGCCGGTTATCCCCCTGCGCAACGGGATCCTCGAGATGGACGACCCAGAACATCGCGTCTTTCGTGCCGTACTCAACCCGTACCTGTCTCCGAGTGCGGTGGCTCGGTGGGAGCCCTTCATCGATGAGATAGTGCGAGCCTGCCTGGATGAAAAGATCGAATCCGGACGGATCGACTTCGTCGACGACCTAGCGAATATCGTTCCGGCAATCCTCACCCTCGCCATGCTCGGCATACCGCTGAGGAAGTGGGCGGTCTACAACGAGCCGGCGCACGCCGCAGTCTACACCCCTCCGGATTCACCTGACCGTGAACGAGTCCAGAACCTCAACTTGGAGATGGGGATGGACCTGATGGCCAATCTGCACGAGATACGCAACGATCCACGCCCAGGGCTGATCGACGCCTTGGCTCGCATGGAGATCGACGGCCACAAGCCCGAGGAGATCGACCTGCTCGGCATCCTCGGATTACTCATCGGCGGGGGATTCGACACGACAACAGCGCTGACCGCCCACTCGCTGGAATGGCTGTCGCAGCACCCCGAGGACCGTGAAACTCTCAGTCGGGAACGCGAGATGCTACTGAACTCGGCAACCGAGGAGTTCCTGCGATACTTCACTCCTGCGCCGGGGGACGGCCGCACCATCGCCGAAGATTGCGAGGTCGCCGGGCAACAGTTCAAGGAAGGCGAGCGACTATGGCTGTCCTGGGCGATGGCCAATCGTGATGCCACCGTCTTTTCGTCCCCGAACGAGGTCGTGCTGGATCGGAAAGGTAACCGGCATCTGAGTTTCGGGCTCGGTATCCACCGATGCATCGGGTCCAACGTGGCACGAACTGTTTTCAAACGGATGTTGGTCGCAGTCCTCGATCGCATGCCCGACTTCCACTGCGACCCCGATGGTGCGGTCCACTATGAAACCATCGGCCTGATCCAAGGTATGCGCAAACTTCCCGCGACCTTCACCCCCGGGCCGCGATTGGGAGCCGGATTGGACGACACCATCGACGAACTGCAGCGATCAGTGCACGAGCAACGGCTCGCGGCACCGATCACGGGCGCGGTGAGAGGGACTTGATGACTGAAACTCTTCATTTGCGCGTCGGTGAGCTGGTTTTCGAGGTACGCCGCTGGATCGGTTCCGGCAATGGGGTGAGTGTGCTTCTACTGCACGGTTTCCCTCAAAGTGCCGCCTCCTGGGAAGGCGTTGCCGATTGCCTGTCTGCGCAAGGCGTGTCGATGTGGGCGCCGAATCAGCGCGGCTACTCGTGCGGCGCGCGACCTGCCGGAGTCGAAAACTATCGTTTGGCTGAACTGGTCGGCGATGTCGTGGCCTTCTGTGACGAGTTGTCCCTGGACAGGGTGCATTTGGTCGGCCATGACTGGGGTGCGGTCGTCGCGTGGGCGGCCGCGGCTCGGCACCCGGAACGGATCGCCTCGGTCACCGCGCTGTCGGTGCCGCATCCGGCGGCCTTCGCGCGTGCGATCGCTGACGACCCCGAGCAACAGGAGAAATCCACCTATATCGAGTTCCTCAAGCAGTCGGGTTCCGAGGACCTATTGGTTGCCGACGGTGGAGCGGCTCTACGACTGGCCTTCGGCGACGCCATCGCTCCCGCGATCGTGGATCGCCATCTCGCCCCACTTCTGGAGCCCGGCGCAATGACGTGTGCACTGAATTGGTATCGGGCAATCGGCGACGATTGGAAAACGCTTCCGCCGGTGAGCGTTCCATCGACGCTGGTGTGGGGAACCGAAGACGTGGCCGTCGCACGTGCGGGGGTCGATCTGTGCGCGGAGTATGTGCACGCCGACCTTGACGTGGTGATCCTGCAAGACCGGGGGCACTGGTTACCCGAGGAAGTGCCGGAGGAGGTCGCGGCAGCTATCTGCTCGCGGATCGGCATCGTCCGCGACGTGCCCGAGGCAGACTCGACAAGTTGGGTTCTACCGACGCGTGGGAGGTGATCCAGCTAGGTAAGCGCGGTGGACAGCATATTCGTCAATCTCTCGACGAAAATGTCTTGCGGTACCCGGTTCTCGTCCAGGATCCAGCATTCGAGTCCGCTGAAGATCATCGCGAGTAGCGGGGTGATTCCGATCTCGGCAGGTGTGTCCTCGATCCCGAGGATTTTCGAAATCGGCGGTGCCAGTGTGGTGAACAAAGGTTGATTCGCCAGCGTGTGTCTGTCTACGAGAAACCGATACACATCCACATTGTGCACTACCGCGGTCGCGATCCCATTGATGGCCTGTGTCAGCCGGACCGGCAATTCTTCGGTCGAGCCGGCAGTCGAAGAAAGCATGTCGCCGAAGACATAAGCGACCAAAGCGGCCGAGAAACCGGATTTCGATCCGCACAGCGTGTAGATGAGCGGTTTGCTCATGCCGGCCGCTTTCGCGATATCGTCCATGGACGTCGACGGGCCGTGGACTGCGATCGTCTCCAAGGCGATTCGAAGGAGTGCGGTGCGTTGCCGCTCGCGAACGAGCACTGACTTTCGTGGTCGTCCTCGATCGGCGAGGATCGTCGGTGTATATGCGATTCGAGCGGTCATGAAAATATCTCAGCCCCGTTGTTGTAGAAGTAAGCCCAGCGTGCGAGGCGAATCACCGGGGGACCGGGGCGTGGGGTCCGCCGTAGGGGGT
>NZ_JAFMPL010000035.1:0-68741 GCF_019038455.1 Nocardia noduli | reverse complement strand
ATCCCGGGACGGGTATCGGTGTTCATCGAGATCGCGGGGCCGCCGAACCAGGGTGCGGCACCGAATCCGATTCGGGTCGCGACGAGTTCGGCGAGGGGGGCGATCCCGGGGAGGGTGGCGATATCGATTCCTGCCACCGTCGGAAACTGCGCGGCACCTGTGCCGGCGGCATCGATCCGGGCGACGGCGGGGACGACGGCCGCGCGGGCGTCAACGAGGTCGGAGCAGGATGCGCCGGAAAGCGCGGGGGTGCGAGAAGGCACGATGCTCGTCGTCCCGACGGCGGGAACCGAAGTGGGGTGAGCCGCGCCGCTGTCGAACCGGGCGATGGCGGGCGCGCCGGTCACCGTTGGGTCGAGAAGCCGGACGGCGGTGGAGGCACCCGTGTCGACGGCATCGAATCGGGCCATGGCGGGCGCTGTGGTCTCGCTTCCGAAGCGGAATTCCGCGAGCACACCGGGCACGGCGTCACCAGCATCGCGTCGGGGCAGCATCGCCATTCCGACCGACTTGTCGGCCGGGGCGTCGGCGAGGCCGGGAAGGGTGGTCATGTCGAATCCGGCGAACGGGGAGAACTGGCCCGGGCCCGGAGCGGGGGTCGCACCGATTCCGATCTCGCTGAACATCGGGGACCTGTCCGCGCTGGGCAGCGTGCCGAGTGCGGTGCGGGCGAGACCGGCGAATTCGGCGACTCCGGGGAGCGTGCCGATTCCGGCGGCGGTGGCCGG
Source organism: Nocardia noduli (assembly GCF_019038455.1). Classification (NCBI taxonomy): domain Bacteria; kingdom Bacillati; phylum Actinomycetota; class Actinomycetes; order Mycobacteriales; family Nocardiaceae; genus Nocardia; species Nocardia noduli. The sequence goes on along the minus strand of NZ_JAFMPL010000035.1, from coordinate 68,013 downwards.
ATGGAACTCGCGGGCTCCCGTCATCGCGGTGATGTCGGATCCTCCGTCGGCGATACGCGCCGGGCGCACCGGGGTGTTCGTTCGCGCGAAGGGCGGGAAATCGGAGGCGCCGGGCAGTGTGCCCAACTCGATGACGTCACCGGGGAGTGCGGTGCCCGGGTAGGCGTCGAATTCGAGGCGGGGGCCGGAGGCCGGAGCCGACTTCTTCGGGGCGGGGGTGAACAGTTCGCCGCCGGGGAGGTCCACGCCGGGGAATTCGAACGACAGGAACTGTTCGAGTTCGGGCAGCAGTTCTGCGAGCGCGCCGGAGAGGTCCGGTGTGGACGGCTCGGTTCCGAGCGTGCCCTGTCCGGTGCCCGGCCGAGTGGCCGTGCCGGATTCACCGTTGTTCCCGGACTGAGCGCCCGCGCCGGGCTTCGTATTCGACTGGGTGCCCGCACCGGTACCCGACTCGGTGCCGGAAGAGGTTTCCGGCTCGGTGCTCGACTCGGCGCCACCGGTACTCGGCCGCGAACCCTGCTCGGTTCCGGAGGGAGTGCCCGCACCGAACTCGGTGCCCGGCTCGATCCCGAACGTGCCGGCGCCCTGGGTTCCGGATGACGTACCCGGCTGCGTATTCGATTCGACGCCGGACTGCGTACCCGACTCGGTCGACGCCGCACCGGGCTGCTGCGAGGAGGTACCGGCCCCCTGCTGAGTGCCCGTGCCGGACTGCGTACCCGGATCGGTCTCGGAGGACGTACCCGCGCCGGTTCCGGAAGGAGCACCGGTGCTCGGACCCGACGGGGTGTCCTCACCCGACCGGTCGCCTGGCTCGATGTCATTGCCCGTGAGAGGTGCGCGGCGGGCGACCGCGGGCTGCACGCCGAACTCGATATCAGCGATAACCGGCGTATTCGAACGAATATCGCGCGGTGGAATTTCCATTGTTCCAGGAGCTGTTTTGAAATGAGGAGTCTCGATCGCTGGCACGGAAATCTGTTCCGGAATTTCGAAGGTGCCGACTCCCGGGATGGTCACCGCCTTGGCCGCCGCCGGGGCGGCGGTCAGCAGCAGTGCCCCCAGGGCGGCGGCTGCGGCGCCGACCACCAGCATGATCGCGCGGCGCAGCCAGCGAGAATATCGGACGTCTTCGGGTGATGCCATGATTCGGTCCTCCGATGCTCACATCGTCGGGCTATGGCGACTTGCGTTCTTCACCACGGCCTTCGAATTGATTCGAAAAACATCACGGTGATCTGATCCCGGTCCCAGCGGATCCGAGCGTTCATCTTTCGGCTGGATCACGGTTAGGTCAAAGACATTCGTATGGTAATTAGATAACAAACAAATAAAGAATTGCGGACGATATTCGAATTCAATTTCCGAACAAAATGCCCCGCAGCGCGTCGAGCGCTACGGGGCATTGTGCGGAGCAGGGTTCAGGCGGTGATCTGCTCCTCGATCTGTTCGGCGAGCGAACGCAGCCGCGCGGCGAATTCGCGCGCCGCGACCGGATCTTCGCCCGACCCCTTGACCACCCGACGGCCCAGCGCGGCCAGCCTGGATTCCACGGTGGAGAACAGATCTATCGCGGGGCCGTCGTTATCGGACCCGAATTCACCGCGCAGCCAGGCCTGCACACGCTGGCGCACCTCGACTTCGCCGCAATGCCGCGGCAGGATCGCCACGGCCTCGCGTAATTTGCCCGCGGTGACCTTGACCTCGGGATCGTCGGCCAATGTCGTATATACCGCGACGGCGGCATCCTCACCGTGTTCGGCGGCGACCGTCAGCAATTCGCGCACCTGTCCCTCGTTGATCGCGGGCGCGACCGGGTGCAGCCGCGCGGCCAACGGCCATGCGCGAATGAGTTTGTGCGCGTAGGACCGCTGCATATCCCAGCGCTGTTCGACGTATTCGTCGAAAGTCGTGTGCTCGCTGCGATACAAACGCCCGTCGCGCACGATCTGCAACGCCCTACCGGCCGCCCAGAACGCGATGCGCAGGCTGTCGATGGAGGATTCGCACGCGGACAGCTGCTGCTGTTCGCGATCGCTGAGCGGGCCGTCTCCAGGGGTTTCCGGTAGCGGCATGGTCAGCGCGGTGGCCGGTTCCACCGCGGTTTTCGGTAACTCCACCGGTATTTCGACGGCGGGCACCACGATTTCCACCGGTTCGGCCCCGATGTTCGACGGCTCCGACTGTTCGGCCCGCCGCCACTGGGCGTCGCGCAACGGCGATACCGGCGGCGTGTGTTCGGCGCTGTCCGCCAGCGGATTAGCCGAACCACCGCCTATCGAGCCCTTTCTCCGCTGCGGAGGCATCAGGCGAACACCTCCACGACGGCCCGGTAAGGACTCACCAATTCGTCGCCGACCTGCCGATATTCGGCCAGATCCTCGATCGGGTTCTCGGCGCCGTCACCGACTTCCCCATCGGCTGCTTCCCGATACCACTTCCACGCACTCAGATAGGAGACGAACACCTCGTAGCCCGCGTCCTCCAGATTTCCGCGTTGCGTGCGGTATTCGGTCGATACGTTGACCCCTTTCTTCATCGTCACCGGCACCTTCGTCATCAGGACGCGGACCCGGATCTCGCGCCCACTGCCCGCCGCGGCCTCCTCGGCCGCGCGATAGGTACTCGGCACGCGCTTCACCTCCGAAGGGCTGACGCTGGTCAGCAGGATCAATTCGTCGCTCACCGGAATCGCGGCCTTGAAGATCTCGGCCGACTCACCGCCCGCGTCGACGATGATGACGTCGTAGGCCTTGGCATTGTCGGCGATGCAGTCCCCCACATGCCGCGAGGGGAAGGCGACGAGGTCGAAGGGCACCTGGACATGGCCTCTGGTGAGACGTCGATACCAGGAGTAGCCGGTCTGACTGAGCGGGTCCGCGTCGATCACCAGCACGCGCCGTTGGTGGACGCGCGCGAAATAGGAGGCCAGGAAGAAGGCCGAGGTGGTCTTGCCGACACCGCCTTTGAGATTCCCCAGCGTGATCACGAGGGGGTCGGGCAGATCGAGTGGCGCAACAGAATTCGTCATGAACAGTCCTCCGAGTGTGAGGAGTGCGCTGGAACTGTGGCGGAAATCAGTCTGGCACGGACATCACTCACATTCGCCGATTGGTCGACGCCACGCCGATACAGCGGCGCGCCGCAGGGCGTGAGACACGCCGGGTGGAGATGCGAGGGCTGATCGCGTGTCGGTTTGCGTGTCACTCGGTGTGCCCACCGCGCGACAGTCGCAAGTGCGCGCACCTCCACCGAGGCACGGTCCTTGTGGACCGCGTCCCGGCATCGGGATCGACGCAGGTGCGGATCGACAAGCGCGCCTGATTCCGACGCATCTCGACACCCGTGTCCCCCATCCAGCACCGCAGACGCACCGGATGGGTCGTGCCGATTTACCGATGAGCCACCGGTGGCGGGACAGCCGCGTGCGCTCGAGGTACCGATAGCGCGTGCGTTCGAGGTACCGATGGCGCGTGCGTTCGAGGCGCCAGGCGACCGCGCCTGTCCGACAGTGCGTCGCCGACTGTGCAACCACCTTCACTGCGGCCGCCAGTTCTACTTTCTGCGACCACCCGTCGCCGCTGCGGCTACTACCGGAACTTCCGCCATCGCTGTCGTGCAAGCTGCGATCACGGTTCGCGTGATCACCACTGTCATCAGCGGCGCCCGAGAGGGACGCGATCGGGCGTTCGGCCGTCACTTGGTCCGGCGAATGTTGCGGCAACGACCACTGGACAGTCCGGGGGAAATTGACGGCCGGTGAAATGTCCGACTCGATGGCCTCGCCATCTCCGAGGCCCGCCGCGCCCGCCCTTCATTGCCACGGGCGGAGTGTGTCCAATTGGACACACTCGCGCAGCGGTCCCTCGCGGGTCAACGATCCGATTGCCCGCAACCGATCGGCGCCCAATGCGCCTTGTGGGGGATAGATAGAGCGCGGTGGAGCGCGGGTCTTGCAGGCGCACAGGCGCACAGGCGCTCCTGCCGCATGCCGCATGCCGCATGCCGCATGCCGCATGCCGCATGCGAAACATAGCGGACAACGGACGACATCGACCCACATTAAGAGAAACGTCAAGTTTCCACACTGCCCGCCGAGGCGGCGTAAATTACACGGAGCACCACCTGAATCGAAAGTCACTGTGCAACAACACTTTATCGGTATCCCGTGGACAAATGACCTGATCAGAGGGGGTACACGGTGGTCGCGACACGCGTGTAGGAAGTCCGCAGAATCACTGAATCGAGGATTCCGCACCCCGCTCGAGTCCGGCCGCGAGGATGCGCGCAACATCGTGCGGTCGCTCGATATTCGGTGAATGCCCAGTTCCGGGCACTATTTCCACCTCCGCGCCTGCGGCCGTGTAGCGGGCGACGGTTCGGGCGGGGTCGTACATCTGGTCCCGATCGCCGTGGATGACCAGGCAGGGTTTTCCCAGCGCACGCACCTGGGCGTCGAGCGGGTCGGCGGCAAGGCGGGTCTGTCTGTCGGTGAGGACTGCGCGATACATTCCAGGGCTCATCGCGCGGTGGTCGCGGATCGGGCGGTCGGGGTCGTCGAAGGCATTGTCGATCGGGAATCCGGGCGCGAAACCGGTGCGCAGTCCGAGGCGTACGGCGGCGGGCGGGCTGAGGCGATGCAGTAGTGCGCCGAGTAACGGCAGTGTCATGATCACGCCGCCGCGCGGCAGGTTCGCGTAGCTGTAGTCGGGCGCCTGGCCGATGATCGCGGCGGCGCGCACGCGATCGGATCGGCGCGCCAGCGCGAGTGCCACGTCCGCGCCGTAGGAATGGCCGACCGCGAGCACGCCGCGCGCGTCGAGCGAGTCGAGCACCGACGCCAGCGCGCGTGACTGCGACTCGGGATCGAGCCCGGTATCCCCGCCCGTCCGGCCGTGACCGCGCAGATCGGCGCGGATCACGCGGTAGTCCGCGCTCAGTAGACGGGTCAGGTCGTCGAACCAGTGGAGTGAACCGGCGAAACCGTGAATGAGCAGGACCGTGGGGGCCTCGGCCCTGCCTTCGACGCGCACATGCACCGCGCCGCCGTCCGCGGGGATCATGGTGTCGGTCGGTGCGGGCAGGGTCACCGGCTATCCCCGGGAAATGCGCTCATCGGCCAATACTGCTCGCGAAGAGCCGACGCGGTGCGACCGGGGTGCGCGGGTCCGCCGCCGTCCGCGACGCCACGATCCGGCGTCACCCGAGGCCGTTCCGGGCATCCCGGCGTTGCATGCCTCCCGGCACAGTGCGTGACCACCTACCGAATCGAAACGGGCAGTTCTCCGGCCGTCACCTTCGCCGAGGTCGCGCAGCGCCTTCGCCGCGACGTGCGCCGGACCGCGTGAGTGCCGAACACGGGACTACGCGACCGCGCTCACTGCACGCGCGCGACCCGGTGATCCCGCGCGACGAATCGCAATTCCATGGTGACGGTGACGACTTCCGCTTCCAGCGCCGCGCGCAATCGCGCCACCGCGTGGTCGAGAATTCGGTGGCGCAGTGCCGTGATGTCGGCGGAGGGTTCGGCGGTGACGACGAGATGTAGTTCGGGGGCGGTGCGGGTGCCGCTGAGCCAGGCCGAGGCCGAGTCGACGCCGTCGTAGGTCTCGATATCGGTGGCGACGGGGGCGGCGGCGATCGTGGATTCGAGAATTGTCGCGCCCGCGTATTCGGTGCCATCCGTCTCCCAGATCCGTGCCCTCGGCATGCGGGACACCTGGGCGAGCAGCCAACGCAGGCACAGCAGACCGAGAACCACCGCGCCCGCGAGCACCGTCCAGAAAACCCAGGTGGGGGGCGCGGCGCTGCCGGGAACGAGGGTGGAATCGGCGTCGACCCGGGGCAGGTGACCGTAGTGGGCGACCAGGAGCGCTACACCCCCACCGAGCAGTAACGCCCCGACCGTACCGAGCAGGGTCCGGTTGAGGGCCGCGGGCCGATTGATCCCGCTCATTCGAGCTCGGTCGTCTTCGACGGGCGCAGCCGGGCTCGTACCCGCCGCACCGGTGGCCCGATCTCCTGGACGCGCCTGGTCAGGGTGGCGCAGACTTCTTCGGCGATGCCATCGGTATTGCGACGCCGTGACTCGCCGAATACCGTGATCATATTGCCGCGCAGTTGGATTCGTGGTTTATCGATCCCCTGCACGGTCCCCGCCGTGGCGCGCAGCGCCGTTCGCAGACCCGCACGCGATACTCCGGCACTCATCTTGTCGGAATCCGAAATCGGCAGCACTACAAGTCTTCCCGGCCACATCGCTGCGGCGAGGAGAACGACGCCGAGCACCACGGCGACCACGCCGACGATCAGTACCGACAGGTCGTTCCACCGGGTTTCGTACAACTCGGTGGCGACGGTGTCGTAGGACAGGTACTCGTGCGCACCCATCAGCCGTTGCACCAACGACACCGCCACCGCCACGCAGAGTGCGAGCAGCAGTACCGCGACGAGGATCGCCGGCACCGCGCGCCTGGACCGACGAATCACCGGATCCTCCTTACCGCAACATCTTTCGTAGACAGCTCGGCGACGGCGATGTCGACGGCTGTGACCGTGAGTCCGGTCAGTTCCGAGGTCCGGCGAAACAGGTGTTCGCGGCACGCCTCGACGACGCGGGTGATCGGCAGCGGGTAGCGGATCGGTAGGCGCACGTCCAAAAGTGTTGTTTCACCGTGTATCTCGGCATCGATATCGACGGCTCCCGCGACACCGGGGACCTCGCGGGCCGCTTCGGCTGCGATACGCCGGACGGCTCGGCGCGAGACCGTGGTCCGGCCGGGTGATTCGGCGGCGGCAGCGGTCATCGCCTACCCCGGCGTTGAGCGGAGCGGACGATCGCGCCGATATCGAGATCGCCGTCGAGCCAACGTCCGACGGCGAGGCCGACCAGGCCGAACAGCGCGACGATGGTGAACGCGCCGAAACCGCCGAAGGCCGCGGCGAATCCGAGCGCGAGTCCGACCGCGAGGCACAGCGTCGTCGCGTTCACTACTGCACCCGGGTGGTGCGCACGGGTTCCTCGTCGTCGTCACCGGGGATGTAGACGTCGTTGACATTGATATTGACCTCGACGACGGACAGCCCGGTCATCTGCTCGATCGCGTTGATGACGTTGCGGCGGACCGCGCGCGCCAATTCCGCGATGGAGACGCCGTATTCGACGACGATCTCCAGGTCGACCGCCGTCTGCGTCGCGCCGACCTCGACCGAGACGCCCTGCCCGATACTGGCGGACGCCCCGGGAATCCGGTCGCGGATCATCCCGAACGCGCGCGTCGCGCCCGCGCCGAGATCGTGCACGCCGCGCACCTCGCGCGCGGCGAGTCCGGCGACTTTCTGCACCACGATATCGGCGATGGATGTGGTGCCCTGCTCGCTCGACAGGGCGCCGTCCGGGCGGGCCGCGCCGGACGACGTGGGCGACTGCTGTTCGGCGGCGGCCCGGTCGGCAGGCTTGTCGGTGGTGGTCGCGTTCATGATTCCTCCTGGTCGACATTCGGAAACAACGGTCGATCGGGTCGCTGGAACGACACCGGCCGCGCCCGATCGTCACGGCCGACGCGCGGCAAGCTAGGTGACCCCCTCGTCGGATTCGAAAGCGGCGGAATCGAGTTCGGTCACCACCACGCACAACCGGGCGTGCGCCCAACCGGTGCCGACCAGTGCGGTGCGCAGCGCGTCGGCGGTCTTGTCCAGTAGCGGCGGCAGTGGCAGCGCGGCGGCGACCACCCGCACCTCGATCCGATCGGGGCACAGGTCGACGGCACCGCCCCTGGAATCCCACGGCCACCAGCGCGGGACGTCGACGCCCAGTGGCGTGGCAAGGCGGACACCGGTCGTCGTGTCGACGGCGGTGATGACGGCCTCGACCGCGGCGGTGGAATCGGCGGCGCTCACACCGTCTCCGGTTCGACATCGTGCACCGACACCGATACCTCGGCCACCGTCACCCCGGTCTGCTCGCACACCACCCGTGAGACCTCCTGTTGCACCGCGTATCCGACGGCGGCCACCTGGCGATCGGCGGAGAGCACCAGATTCACCCGGACACGGACCGCACCGTCCTCGTCCCGCCGGACCAGCACCCCTTCGATCGGCGCCGGATCGGCACCCGCCCAGCGCTGTTTACCCACCCGGACCAGGGTCGACACCAATCCGCGTATTCCGGGTTCGAGTCGGACGACACCGGGGGTGGCGAGCGCGGCGCGGGCCGATATCGCGGCCAGAACCGGTGGTTCGATCACGATCTCGCAGTGCGAACCGCCGTTCATCGCCGGTCGTCCCCCTCGTCGACGATGTCGGCGACCACCAGATCCAACCGCTCGAGGACCAGGCCGACCCTGGCGCTCAGCGCGGCGGCGACCCTGGCCCTGACCAGGGGCAGCGCCGCGCCGACGGTCGTGTGACCGATCCGGATCACGACCGACATCCGCACCTCGACGCGGTGGATGTCGTCGGTGGCGACACCGCGCACCCGGCAGTGCCTCGCTACGACGCCCGGCACGGTATCGGCGGCGTAGCGCAGGATCGCGGCGACGGCCTGCTCGCTCACCTCGACGCGGCCCGGCGCCGGGGTGGGCAGTTCCAGGGCCTGGCCGCGGTGGGCGTCCGCGCGGACCGCGGACATGATGCGTCCGAACAGATCGGGTGGCGCCTGCTCCGGTTCGGAGATCAGTTCCGCCGTCGCCGCGCGCAACGCGCGCAGGCTCTCGCGGGCGGCCGAGCAATGCGGGCACCCGGTCTCGTGTTCGTCGCCGAATCCGGCGTCGACGGCGTCGAGTCGGTCCCAGACCTGTTCGAGTTCACGACCGCAGGGCAGCCGGTAGTCCTGTTCTTCGCTGGTGCTGTTCATCGCCACGGTTTCATCGCCTCGGACAGCTGGGCCCGTGCCCGTGCGATACGCCCGCGCACCGCGGTGGTTTTCGCGCCCACGATGTCTCCGATCTCCTCGTAGGAAAGTCCGTCCAGTTCGCGCAGCAGCCAGCAGGCGCGTTGTTCGGGGGTCAGCGTGCCGAGCGCCGCGTTCAATGCCGCCAGTTGGCCGCTCACCTGTGCGGCCTGCTCGGGTTGGATGTCGGCGCGCGGGGACGCGGTGTCGTCGGGATCCACGTCGACGCGCGGGCGGCGGGCCCTGATCACGTTGAGGCACCGATTCGTCGTCATGCGATACACCCAGGCGATGAAGGCGTCGTCGGCCGCGAGTTGCGGAAGCCGTCGCCAGGCGTCGAGGAATACGTCCTGCACGGCGTCCTCGGCATCGGCGCGGTCGGCGAGCATCTTGATCGCGAGGCGGAACATCCGCGATTGATAGCGGAGCACTAGCTGTTCGTAGGATCGCACGTCACCGTCGCGGGCCCTGCTCACCAGGGTCGCCACATCGGGTGCGGTGTCGGGAACCGCTTCGGTCGTGGTCACAGCACCTCCTCCACCGCTCACTGCGTAGACACCGCGGACGGGGAATCGTCACGACCATTATCGCGTGATGTGTGTCTCAATGGTTGCCGCGTGACGAATCGGATGCGCGGGTGTCTCTACGACGGTGTCTCGAAAAGGTGTCGCTTTCGCGTCGACGAACGACGACGATGGGAATCGATCGGAATCGGCTACTTGTCGGTGGGGCGCGATATACCTATGGAAGATCGAAAGCTTCTGGCGCACAGAATGTTCAGTCCACGCGCCGGTCCGGAAATGACAGTGGAACCGGTTATCACGGTTTCGTAACGACAGCGTCTGGGTACTCAGCGAGGTATGACAGTGACGGAAGAGCGACCAACCCGAATCGCCGGTGTGGAAGCGGGGACCGCCGTCCTGGCCGCGATCACCTGTATTGCCTTCACCATCGCCATCGCGGTGCTCACCCAGTCGGCCGTTGTCACGGTCCTGGCCGGGTCGAGTATCGCCCTCGGCCTGATCGTGGCCCTGATGATTCTGCCGAGCGCGGAATAGACCGATCCCGGCGGACCCCGCCGACCGATAACCCTCGACGACAACATCATTCGCGACCGGGCGACACCCTCCGGCGGCATCCCCGCTGTGAGGTTGCCCAAGTCCCCCGCACATCGCCGCCGCCGGGTGGGCGCGGAACGTAATGTACGAACCATGGTGGCGCCCGAAATCTCCGAACTCGTGCAGTCTGTCGTCGAGTCCTATCTGCTCGACGGCGAACGGCGGTACAACCGCGCGGAGGTGGCCGGACGCTCGGGCGTGTCGGAGCAGGTGTCGCGCAAGCTCTGGACGGCGCTCGGTTTCCCGGTCAATCCGGACGACGCCGTCGACTACACCGACGCCGACGTTTCCGCCGTCCGCAATTTCCGCGGCATGAACGTGGTCGCCGACTCCGGATTGCGCCAGCAGGCCGCCGCCGCGCGCACCCTCGGCCAAGGTATGGCGCGGCTCGCCGAATGGCAGTCGGACCTGGTGCTGGCCGAGATCACCAGCCGAGTCCAGGCGGCGACCGCCGACGGTGCGGTGACCGATCCGCAGGAACTGGCGAAGATCGCGCGAACGGCCACCGAGGAAACGGTCTCGGTGCTGGAGGAATTGCAGACCTACGCGTGGCGGCGTCACCTCGCCGCGGCGCTGGCCCGCTCGATCGACGGCGGCACCGCCGAGGATTCCACCAGGGAACTCGCGGTCGGATTCGCCGATATGGTCGGCTACACCCGCCTGACCAGGCATCTGCATCCCGACGAATTGTCCATGCTGCTGGAAGCCTTCGAATCGACCACGACGGCCGCGATCACCGAAAACGGCGGCTGGGTCATCAAGAATGTCGGCGACGAGGTGATGTTCGCGGCGGAGACGGCCGCGGCGGGCGCGCGTATCGCGCTGGCGATCCAGGAGTCGACCATGATGGTCGGCGGCACCCCGGAGCTACGGGTCGCCCTCGCCTACGGGCCGGTATTGCAGCGTTTCGGCGATCTGTACGGCTCGGTGGTCAATATGGCCTCCCGGCTCACCGGTGTCGCGCGACCGGGCACCATCCTGATCGATGACGGTGCGGCGGCCGCGCTCGACGGCGATCCGGAATTCGATCTCAGAAATCTGCGCAGCGTCCGCGTCCGCGGTTTCAACCGCTTGCGGCCGCATCTGCTGCGACCGAAGGACGCCTGATCACACCGGCTTTTTCCGCGGCATGACACTCGGTGTGGGCCGAGTGCCCTTACCGCTGCCGACCGATCCTCCCGCTTTGGAGCCGGCCTTGTCCGACGTCGACGGGCGTGACGCGCCGCCCTGGTTCTCCCCCGCTTCGGTGCCGTGTGCGCTCACTGGTTTCTCCTACTCGCTGCCGAGACGCGGTCTCGGAAATTCGGAAGAGCGGGCAAGCCCCAGAATATGACGGACTCGGCACGAAAGCCCCGATTAGGCTCCTGCGGGTGCAGATGAACTGGCCACAGTTACGTGATCGCTACCTGATCGCCGCCGACGACGCGGTGATCGCGCTGAACAAACCGGCGGGAATCTCGGTGACCGGGGAGCGGCACGACACCGATATCGTCGAACTCGCCGAGGCGGCGGGGCAGACGCTCTACCCGGTGCATCGCATCGACAAGGTGACATCGGGTCTGGTGCTGCTGGCCTTCGACCTGGCCGCGCACGGCGAGTTGACCCGCCAGTTCAACAAGCAGACCGCCCGCAAGGCCTACCTCGCGGTGGTGGACGACCCGGAACTTCCGGATCGGGGGGTGATCGATCTGCCGCTGAGCGTGGGGCGCAAGAACCGGGTGCGGATCGCCGCGCCGCGTGAGGCGATACACGAATCCGGTTCCGGCCGTTGGTATGTCGACGAGGACGACCTGCTGGACACCAAGCGATACCCGTCGGTCACCCATTTCGCGACGGTGGCGCGCGCCGAGGGGCGGGCGCTGCTGGCCCTGCGTCCGATCACCGGGAGACGGCACCAGATCCGGGTGCATCTGGCGTGGATCGGTCATCCGATCGTCGGCGATCCGCTGTTCGACCGATCCGGCGCGCAACCGCGGGCGCACCTGCATTCCTGGCGTCTCGGACTGTCGGCCTCGTGGCGGACACCGCCCGAACTCGATCTGGAGGCGACGCCCGAACCGGATTTCTGGGAGCCCGTGGCGGTGGCCGCGTCCGATCCGGTCGAGCTGCTGGACCGCGCCACCGCGCTGCTCGGCGACGACTGACCGCGCCTTCAGTCGCGCCAGTCCGGTGCGCGACCGAGCATGGCCACGATCTCGTCGAGTGTCGCCGCGCCGTGCCACGCCACCGCGGGCCCGAATGCCGACCCCGGCGCGGTCCTGATCGATCCACCCGGCACCGCTGCCGCCACCGGGCGCGCTGCCGCGAGCACGGCGGCGTCGAAATCCACCGATATTCCGAGCGTCCTGGCGACATCCCAGGAGTGCACGACGTAGTCGATGAAATGGAATCCGACGGCCTGCGCTCCGGGAAACAGGTGCGTCGGGCTGAATTCCGGTAGCGGGAACTCGCGTTCCAGCACACCGGGTTCGGCGAACGCGGCGAGGACGCCTTCGGCGCTCGCGCGGTAGTCGGCGGCGGGATCGTCGCCGAGTGGGCGCGTCTTCCACCGGTCGGCCTCGCCGATCCCGCGCGACGCGGCGGCGAAGCCGTGGTGCTGGGCGATCATGTGCGCGAGCAGGCCGTGCAGGGTCCAGTCGGCGCACGGGGTCGGTTTGCGCAGGTCGGCGTGGGTGACATGGTCCACGATGCGGATGCTCGTTCGGACCGCCGCCCCGTGGTGGGCGAGCAGGTCGGAGACGGGGACGAGGGAGTCGGCGGTCATCGGATTTCCTTCGATAGGCGAAAGTTTATCGTAAGCCTATGCACATCATATGGCTACGCTTACGATAGGCCAACCGCTATTTTCTTGATATGCCCGATGTCCGACGCCCCGACCTCGCCGCGATGATCGCTCCACTGGGGCGCGCGCTGATGAACGCGGAACTGCCGATACTGCGACGGCACGGGCTGACGATGTGGGGCTACGCGGTCCTGCTCGGCCTCGACGCGGAACCGGTCTATACACAGGCGGCGCTGGCCAAGGCGATCGGCGCGGACAAGACGCGCGTCATCGGCGTGCTCGACGAACTCCAGCGGAGTGACCTCATCGTGCGCCGACCCGATCCCGCCGACCGCCGGGTCAACCTGATCTCGATCACCGAGGCCGGGCGCACCCTGCGCGACCGGGCACAACGCGAGATTCAGGATCGGGAGGAAGCACTGCTGGCCGCACTCCCCGAGGCGGACCGCGCCGCGTTCGTGCGGGCCTTGCAGACCCTTTACAACAAGACTCTCGCCGAGCGTGTCGAATGACATAGCTGTGATGCAGATCACTGATCAACAGCACGGTCGTCCACCGTGGCGAGCCTCATGGCGACGCGTAACGCCCAGGTCATTTAGCCTGGATAGGTGCCTCGAAGGTGACGTGGGCACACTCTGACGCAATGGAGCGATCCCCCAGAGAAAGCGAACGCCGATGATCCTGGTGGCTCAGGTCAGCGATACCCACTTCGATCTCGGTGCCCGCAATACCGCACGGGTGGAACGCGTGATGAGCTTTCTCACCGGTCTACGCCGCCGCCCCGACGCGATCCTGGTCACCGGAGACGTCACCGATTCCGGCAAAGCCGAGCAGTACACCGACGCGCGCGCGGCGCTGCGGACCGACATCCCCGTCTACGCCGTCCCCGGCAACCACGACGACCGCGCCAATTTCCGGAGCGTACTTCTCGGTCAGCCCGCGTCCGACGAACCGCTCAACCAGGCGCACCGGGTCGGCGAATCCACCGTCGTACTCCTGGATTCCAGTGTTCCCGGTCAAGCCGCGGGGCGGCTGTCCGACGACACTCTCGACTGGCTGCGCGCCACTCTCGACGCCGCGCCCGACGCGCCCGTCCTGCTCGGTCTGCACCATCCGCCCGCGCACCTGTTCAGCCCGGTGGTCGACGAGATCTCCCTGCTCGAGCCGGGCGCGCTCGCCGAGGTGGTCGCGGGTGACGACCGGATCGTCGGCGTCATCACCGGCCACGCGCATTCCCCCGCGGCGACCACCTTCGCGGGTCGTCCCCTGCTCATCGGGCCCAGCACCGCCTCGATCCTCGGCGGCGAATGGGAGCTGGAACTGCCGCACCGCGTAATGGACTACGCCCCCGATCCCGCCATCGCGCTACACATCATCGACGAAAAGCGCCGACTGACAACGCATTTCCGTACGGTGCCGATGGGCGGGCGCGTCGCGGTACAGCCGTCGCACTAGGTTCGGTCAGCGCCGCGAGGCGCGGACGCGCCGATAGGCGGCGGGGGTGGCCCCGGTCCACCGCTTGAACGCGTAGATGAACGTCGACGATTCGGCATATCCGAGCCGGATCGCCACGTCGCTGACCGAAAGTGGTGTGGCGGTGAGCATTTCCTCAGCGAGGGCGCGCCGCACCTCGTCGAGCAGCGCTCGGTAACTGGTGCCAGCCGCGTCCAGGTGGCGCCGCAGCGTTCTGGTGCTCATATTGAGATCGCTTGCCACGGAGTCGATTCCGGCCGGAGCCGCGAACCCGTCGGCGTCGCCGGGGACCAGCAGTTTGCGCACCTCGGCGGCGATCCCGGTGCGCGCCCGTCTGCGATCGACCAGATCCCGGCATTGCGCCAGGCACATCGCCCAGGTGTGCTCGTTCGCCTGCGGCAGCGGCTGATCCAGGATCGCCGGGTCGATCGCGAAAAGGTTGTGCGCCATGCCGAATCGCGGCGTGATCCCGGTGACCTCGGCGATACGGTCGGCGTGGGCCGGCTCGTCGAAGGCGAATTCGGCCCGCGTCAGCGGCAACGGCCGACCGAGCAGATCGCTCATCACCTGGTTCATCGCGGTCACGTCGCGTTCCACCAGGAGTCGACGCACATCGGCCGGGACCGATTCGTCGTGCACCCACGCGACGAATTCACCATCGGACCATTCGGCCACCGGCAGACAGAACGTGAAACTCAGGTCGAGATAGTGCAACGCGAACGCGATCGCCTCGCTCAGGGTCGGACTGCTGACACAGGCGAAGCCGAAGATGCCGAAGGTGGTGATGCGGTAGCGGCGGCCGATCTCGACACCGAGCGCGGGACGTCGCTCGGCGAGTTCACCGACCAGGTTGCGAATGACCGCGAGTTCGGTGGTGGCGTCGATCTGACCGTCCGGGTCGTGCAGCATCGGCTCGATCAGACCGGTACCGGCCAGCATCCGCGCGGCGGGCACCCCGTATTCGCCCGCGTAGCCGACCATCAGCGCCACGCTGGCGATCCCGCGCGGAAAGTCCCAATCACGGATTCCCGGATCCACCACCCGCCTCACCCGGCCATTATGGCCGAAATTCTCGATCGGCCCGACGGGGCGCCCTACAGTGGAACCAGGACGTCTGTGGGGAGAATCACATGACACATACTCCTCGGCCCGTCGCCGGTACTCGATCGGGGCCATCCGTGCTGGTCATCGGCGCGGGATTCGGCGGGATCGGCGCGGCGATCGAACTCCGACGCGGCGGTTTCCGCGACGTCACCGTCCTGGAACGCGCCGACGACCTCGGCGGCGTGTGGCGTGAGAACACCTATCCGGGCGCCGCGTGCGACGTTCCGTCGCCGCTGTACTCCTATTCCTACGAACCGAAGCCGGACTGGCCACAGCGGTACTCGGGGCGCGCCGCCATCCACGAGTACCTGACCGGTGTGGCGCGCGGGCACGGACTGTTCGACGCCATCGAATTCGGCGTCGAGGTGACCGGTGCGGTATTCGACGAACACAGCGGTCGCTGGCAGGTACGCACCGCCGACGGGACGACCCGATTCGCGGACGTCCTGATTCCGGCCGTCGGCCAACTGTCCCGTCCCGCGCTGCCCGCCATCGCCGGAATCGACACCTTCGCCGGCCCCGCCTTCCATTCCGCGCGCTGGGACCACGACGTCGACCTGACCGGTAAGCGGGTGGCCTGTATCGGCACCGGGGCCAGCGCGATCCAGTTCGTACCCGAAATCCAGCCGGTGGTCGACCGGCTGACCGTGTTCCAGCGCACCCCGCCCTGGGTTATCCCGAAATTCGACACCGACTACTCCCCCGTGCAGCACCGGATCTTCGCGCGGGTGCCGGGGATGCTGTCGCTCGAACGTCTCGGGTGGTGGTCGATCGGGGAATTCGTCGCGCTGGGGCTGGTGGAATTTCCGGCCATCGCACGCCTCGTCACCTGGATCGCCGAGCGTCACCTGCGCGAACAGGTCGAGGATCCGGGGCTGCGCGCCGTTCTCACCCCGGACTATCCGATCGGATGTAAGCGCGCGCTGTTCTCCAACGACTACTACCCGGCGTTGACCCGGCCCAACGTGCGCGTGGAAACCGCCGCGATCACCGAGATCACCCCCGACGGCCCGCGCACGGCCGACGGCGTCGTGCATCCGGTCGATGTGATCATCTACGGCACCGGTTTCAAGGGCACCGAATTCCTCTGGCCCATAGAGATTCACGGCAGGAACGGACGCGAATTGGGCGACACCTGGGCGGACGGGGCGCACGCCCACTACGGCATCACCGTGCCCGGCTTCCCGAATCTGTTCATGGTCTACGGTCCCAACACCAATCTCGGCGTCGGTTCCATCGTCTACATGATCGAATCCCAGGCCCGCTACATCCGCCAGGCGGTGCGATTGCTCGCCGAACACCCAGGCAGCTACCTCGAGGTGCGCGAAGGACCCGAGCGGCAATTCAATACCGCTTTACAGAAACGCCTCGATCGCACCCCGTGGAATTTCTGCGGCAGCTGGTATCGCACCACGTCCGGGCGCATCACGAACAACTGGCCGGGGACCGTGACCAGCTATCGGCGGCGCACCAGACGGCTGAAGCCGGACGACTACGCGCTCACACCGGCGGGCTGAACACCCCCGCGATCGGTGATCGTGGGGATGGCAGGTCCGCTACTGGCAGACTTGACCCGTGAGCGAACTGCCCAGTGCCCTGGAGGGGACTGAACGGACCGACGAGCGCGGGCCGCTGCGCCCGATCGAGCTGGCCACCGGTGCGGTACTCGGCGGTGTCACGGTGGGGTTGATCACCGTCGGTTCGGTGATCCCCTTCGCCGCCGCCCTGCAACTGGTCGCCGCGGTGCCGATGGGCATGCTCGCGCATCGCTACCGGGCCCGCGCCCTCGTCACCGCGACCGTCGCGGCCACCCTGGTGACCTTCGTCGCGGCGGGGGTCATGCCCGCGCTCGGCGTCATCGGGACGGCGACCATCGGCGGCATCATCGGCTGGGTGAAGCGCCACGGGCGCGGCCTGTTCGCGGTGCTCGGGTTGTCGACGCTGGCGGGGCTCGTCTGGGCCGCGTTCACCGTCGGTTCGCTGCTGCTGTTCGCCAAGACCAGGGAACTGTTCTTCGAAACGGTCCGCAACACCGCCGCCGGGATACAGAAGATCGCCGCGCGTCAGCCGCGACTGGAACCGCTCGGCACGGCGGCGGCCGATCTCACCGATTCGGTGCTGCGCTGGTGGTGGGCCTGGGTCGGCGGCGGCGTCGCGGTCGGTGTGGTCTTCAGCGCGCTGGTGTCGTGGTGGGTGCTCGGCTCGGTACTCGACCGGCTGGCCTGGCTGCCCAATCACGACCGGCTCGACGCGCCGCCCGACGATCGCCCCATCGCGCCGCTTCCGGTGACGCTGCGTGCGGCCGGATTCCGGTACCCGGCCGCGTCCGCCGAGGCGATCAGCGAAATCGACCTCACCGTGCGAGTCGGCGAATTCGTCGCGATCGTCGGCCACAACGGGTCGGGCAAATCCACGCTGACCCGTTTGCTGGCCGGGATGCCGCCGAGTTCGGGTGAGGTGTCGCGGCCAGGTTCGGCCGGGCTCGGCCACCGCGGCGGCACCTCGCTGGTCCTGCAACGTCCGGAAAGCCAGACGCTGGGTGTGCTCGTCGCCGACGACGTGGTCTGGGGCCTGCCCGCCGAATCGGCGGGCGAGATCGATGTCGAGGGTTTGCTGAGCGAGGTCGGACTCGCCGGAATGGGCGATCGCGAGACGGCGACGCTGTCGGGCGGACAACAGCAGCGACTCGCGGTCGCCGCCGCGCTGGCGCGCAGGCCCGCGCTGCTCATCGCCGACGAGGCGACCTCGATGATCGACCCCGACGGCAGACGCGACCTGGTTACCCTGCTCGCCGATCTGCCGCGACGGCATCCGATGGCGGTCGTACTCGTCACCCATCACGAGGCCGACGCCGCCGCCGCACACCGGGTCGTCCACTTGGCCGCGGGCCGAGCCGTCGAGCGACTGCCCGCCTGGCCACGACCCGCGCGCGACGACCGACGCCGTCCGATGGGCCAACCGCTACTGGAATTGCGCGGTATCCGCCACACCTACAACCGGGGCACCCCGTGGGAGGCCCCCGCGCTGCACGGCGTCGACCTCGTGGTCCGGCGCGGCGAGGCGCTGCTCGTCGTCGGCGGCAACGGGTCGGGCAAGTCGACGCTGGCCTGGATCGTGGCCGGACTCATCCGGCCCAGCGCCGGGGCCTGCGAACTCGAGGGCAAACCGGTCACCGGCCGGATCGGCAGTGTCGCCCTGGCGTTCCAGCACACCCGCCTGCAATTGCAGAAGCAGACCGTCGGCGAGGAGATCGCGAACTGGGGTGGCCGCGCGACCGGATCCGGGGCGGTCGGCCGGGCATTGGACGCCGTCGGGCTGGACCGGGCGCTGGCCGCGCGTTCGATCGAGGAACTCAGCGGCGGGCAGGCCAAGCGGGTGGTGCTCGCGGCCATCGTGGCGAGCAGGCCCCAGGTGGTCGTACTCGACGAGCCGCTGGCAGGCCTTGATCCCGAAGGTCGCGCCGATATCGTGGAACTGCTCGCACGACTGCGGGATTCGGGACTCACGCTCATCGTGATCTCGCACGACGTCGCGGATATGGCGGCGGTCTGCGACCGAACCGTACATCTGGAAGCGGGACGTATTCCGGAGAGCGCCGCGGTGACCGACGCCGCGTCCGCCCTCGGTACCAGAACCGGGCACCACGGGCGGCCCGCCCCGCTCGCACCGGGTGACGCCGCGTGGCGCATCGACAACGGAGGACGTCCATGAGCACCGTGCTGCTGCGTCAGGTGCCGGTCGCGAGTCCGGTCCACAGCCTCTGGGCGGGCACCAAGATGATCGGCGCCTTCGTCATCAGCCTGCTGCTGATGTTCTGGCCGTCGTGGACGGTGCTCGGGGCCATGGTGATCTTCCTCGTGGCGATCGGCCTGGTCGCGCGTTTGCCGCTCGGCACGCTGCCAAGACTGCCCTGGTGGTTCTGGGCCGCGCTGGCGCTCGGCGGACTGATGAATCTGCCGGTGGGTGGCGCCGCGGTGCTGCGCTACGCCCAGGTCGTGGTGTTCGGGCTGATCCTGGTCGCCGCGTCCTTCCTCATCGCGTGGACGACCCCGATGGGCGATATCGCGCCCGCGCTGGCCAAACTCGGCGCGCCGCTGCGGCGGCTGCGGATACCGGTGGACGAGTGGGCCGTGGTCGTCGCGCTGATGCTGCGCGGCCTGCCGCTGCTCCTCGAGGAGATCCGGGTGCTGCGCGCCGCGCGCCGACTCCGTCCCAAGGACACTCTGATCGACCGGGCCGCCGACAATCCGCTCATCGATATCCTCACCGCAGCCATGGCGGTGGCGACCCGCCGTGCGACCGAACTCGGCGAAGCCATCACCGCGCGTGGCGGCACCGGCATGCTCACCGCGCATCCGAGTTCCCCCACGCGCCGCGACGCGTTCGCGCTCGGGCTGGTCGTACTGGTCTGCGCGGGTTCGGTCGGGCTCGACCTGCTGATCTGACCGCGGGATAGCGTTGCGCTATCACGAAATCCGCGGCCGAAATCCTAGACGAATGCCCCCGGTTCTGGGGTCAGAACCGTTATCCGCGAGGTAGATTGTCCTCACCCGCAATCTGAAACATCAAAGCTCCACATACCTCGGGGAGTGCTGCCGAGAGCTGGGGCATGCGTTGGGCTTGAACTGATGAAGATTGGACGACCCGGAAAATGATTCTCCGAAAGATCACCGCGGCCGCGGTACCGCTCGCCGTCGCCGTCACCGTCGGCGCGGGGGTCACCCACGCGCAGCCCGTCGAGGCGAAACTTCCCGATATCGGATACGACATGCGGCTGGTCGGCAACAAGATCGTCACCACCCTCACCCACGGAACCTTCGAGGTCACCGGGGAGACGGTGACCATCGAGGACGAGGCCGGTAACGCTGTCGCCACGCTGCCGCTGTCCTTTCAGGCCAACGGGATGGAATTCCCGCTGCCGCACGCCGTGCGCGACGCCGCCACCGTCCTCGAACTCACCGTGGTCCAGGACCGCGAACACGCCCGGCCGGTGCAGGTGAAGCCGGTGGCCTCGGCCATCGAGAATCTGCGCGCCCAATCCGAGTTCGAGACGCAGTTCGGAATCGCCACGGCCATCGGCACGTTCGTCGGCACGGCGATCGGCGCCGGGATCGGGCTCATCGGTTTCCTCGGCGGCATCGTCGGGATCGGCACGGTGGCCACCGGCGCCGCCATCGGCGGTATCGTCGGCACCCTCATCGTCGGCGGGCCCGCCCTGGTCATCGCCGCGATCGAAATGCTCAGCACGTTCACCGCCCCGCCCGGGACATCCAAGTTCGCGACGAAGCCGAATTAGCCGAAGCGGGGCGCACACCCGCGCGGGTGTGCGCCATTCAGCGCGCCAGGCATCCCGGCGCGTGCGGATATCCCGCGAAACGGTCGGCGAGATGGTCGAACGCGCCGGTCACCTCGGCCACCGCGACCGGATTGTGGCCCGGCACCGGCGAATGCCGCCCGACCAGATCCGCGCCGAGCGCGCAGTAGCGGGTGGCCAGCCCGGTGAACCCGGCCACGGGAATCACATTGTCGGATGTGCTGTGATACAGGTACATCGGCGTCGCGGGCACACGACCGCCCAACTCCTGCGATCGCAGTGCCGCCTGGAATCTCGGATGCGACAACAGGCCGGGGGCAGCGGCGAAGTCGTCCACGCGCGCGCCGCCATATTTGAAGATCAGTTCCTCGCCGCACGCGCCCGCGTCCTCCACCAGCATCGCCCGCCCACGATCGTTGAGTAGGTCGACCAGGCCCGCCTCCGGATCGTTGCGCGTGATCGCGTGCACGATCAGCACGGCGAGACCGGCCTGGGTCGTGCCCTGCACACCCTCCGCGATAGCAGCCCAGTCGGCGGGCACGCCGCCCGCGCCGATACCGGCCAACCGCAGTTCTGGCGCGTATTCGGGCTGTAGTTCCGCGGCCCACAGGGTCGCGTACGCGCCGCCCGAATATCCGTACGCCCCGACCGGACTCGACGCTCCGATGCCGCCGTGCCCCGAGGCCAGCGCCGCGCGGACACCGTCGAGCACGCCGCGACCCGAGTTCACCCCGTCGAGGAAGCGGGAATCCGGCCCCTCGTAATCGCTGACGACGACAGCCCAGCCCCGCAGCATCGCCGCGGCCATGAACGGCGAGTCCACGAGTGTGTTCCAACCGGTGGGCCAGCCGCCGTGCAGGGCGTGCGAGGGCGCGCAGCGCGACCCGATGCTGTTCTCGGCGACCTGGTAGGCCAGCACCGGGCGCGGGCCGCCGAACCACGGCAGATTCGGCACCAGCACGGTCGCCACGTTCGCGATCGGCGCTCCGTACGAATCGGTGCTCCGGTACAGCAATTGGGTGGCCGAAACCGGAAGCGGCAGACCGAACATCGCGATCGGCCGCGACCGGATGACCGCGCCCGCCGCGTACCCGGACAGTTCTTCCGGCGCGGCGTAGAACGGATCCGCTTCCGGCGGGGCCGGATCCGCCCCCGCCGAGTGCACCGGGACGAGCGACAGTGCGGCGATCATCGAGAGGACGGCGAGCAGAATCCGCCGAATTCCGTGCCTGCGTGCCGGGGCTCCCGGCGCGGTCGGCAAACAACCATGGGACCGCATCGCGCCTCCCCTGTTCTTCGAGGTGTCGATCTCGCGGACCCTCGACGGTACTGCGGTGACGCGCGCCCGGCAATGGGTCAACGACCGGCACTCGAGTCGCCTGCGATCGTCCGCCGTCCATGATCGAGGTACCGAATTCAGCCGTGAGACAACCGAATCACACCGAACCGCGAACCTCTGGCTAATACCGGCCTAATCGGCCTCGTCGGATTCGCCGAGCCAGGCCGGATGCCACAGCCGTCCGGTCTCGGTCCAGTTCATGAAACGGACCGTGCCGGTGATCGCCGGGGTGACCCACACCGCGTCCCGCTGTTCATCCGCCGTGAGGTCGTTGTCGAACGGACTGGTCTTGCGCGCCGACCTGTTCAGACGTCGCGCCAGTTCGCGCATTTCGGTATCGCCGAATCCGGTGCCGACCCGGCCGACGTAATACAGTTTGCCGCCGTGCGGAATTCCCACCAGCAGCGATTTGAATTCCCGCGCCTCGCTGCGCCGCCAGCCCCCGACCACCACCCGTTGGGTGCGCCAGTTGCGTTCCTTGACCCAGGAGTGCCCGCGTTTGCCCGGTAGATAGACCGACTCCTTGCGTTTGGCGACCACGCCCTCGGTGCCCAGCCGGGTGCTCTGATCCAGGGCCGCCGATCCGGGGCCGTCCAGGTGCGGCGGCACGAGGATGGACGGCGCGTTCGCGGCCAGGGCCTCCAGCACCCTGCGACGGTCGGAATACCGTTTGCGCAGCAACGAGGTGCCGTCCAGGTGCAGCACATCGAAGGCGACGAAGATCGCGTGTGCCGGATCCGCCCGCAACAGCCCGAGGTTGGCGACGCCGTGATCGTCGAAGACGACTGCCTCACCGTCGAGAACCACACTGTGTCCGGGCAATTCGTCGGACAGGGCCGTGATTCCGGGATAGCGGCGGGTGACCACGTTGCCCGCGCGGCTGCGCAGAGTCGTCGTACCGGAATCGATTTCGGCGAGGAGACGGAATCCGTCCCATTTCGTCTCGAAGCACCACTCGTCGTCGTCCAGTTCGCCGACGGCTCCCGGCGTGGCCAGCATCGGCGCGAGACCGCGCGGCAACGCCACGGGATCGCGCGCGGGCGCGAGCATCCCGTTCGACGGTTCGGCACGGCCGGATTCGGACGCGGCGTCGCCCGCACCCGGCTGATCGCGCATCAGATGCATCAGCCACTGTTTGCCGTTGGTCCGGATCAGCGCGTAGCGGCCGGTCAGGCGGGTGCCTCGGAATTCGACGATGACCTCGTCATCACGCCACTTCTCGGTCTCGTAGGTGCCCGAATCCCAGATGGTCATCTTCCCCGCGCCGTATTCACCCCGGGGGATCTCTCCGTGGAAGTCCAGGTACTCCAGCGGATGATCCTCGGTGTGCACGGCGAGGCGGTTCTGCTCCGAGGAGGTCGGTGGGCCCTTGGGCACCGCCCAGGAGACCAGCACACCGTCCCGTTCGAGGCGCACATCCCAGTGCAGCCGACGCGCGTGATGTTCCTGGACGACGAACCGGTCCCCCGCGCCTTCGCTGGAAACCGCCGCGGGCACCGGCTCGGGGGTGCGGCCGGGATCGCGCATCGAGCGGTAGGTGGTGAGCGCGTCGACCGGTGTTCCGCCCGATCGTGCGGCGGTGACGGGTGGATCGAGATCGGCGAGCAGGTCGCCGTCGTCACGGAAGCGGACGAGCACCTCGTCGAATCGCAAGTGCCGCAACCGATCATGATCCTCGATCTCGTCCCAGCGGCGCGGCGCCGCGGCATTGGGGACACTGCGCCCACGCATCGAATAGGGGGCGATGGTGGTCTTGGACGGATTGTTCTGACTCCAGTCCAGGAAGACCTTCCCGCGCCGCACCGCCTTCGCCATGGTCGCGGTGACCAGGTCGGGATGTAATTTCTCGAGATTGGTCGCGACCTGTTTGGCCACGGTCGACGCACCACCCGGGCTCAGCGCCCGAGCCAGCGGGACATACAGGTGGATACCCTTACTGCCGCTGGTCACCGGGAAGGCGCGCAATCCGATGCCGTCGATCATCTCGCGCACCAGCAGCGCCACCCGCGCGCATTCGGCGAGGCCCGCGCCCGGTCCCGGATCGAGGTCGAAGACCAGCCTGGTCGCCGCGCCGATCTCCCCGCCGTCGAAACGCCATTGCGGCACATGGACTTCCAGCGCCGCCTGCTGTCCGATCCAGGCGAGTCCGGCTTCGGAGTCGATCAGCGGATAGTGCACGGGGCGATCGGAATGTTCGATCGTGCGCCGCGGGATCCAGGACGGCGCGTGCGAGGGCAGATTCTTCTCGAAGAACGACTGCGCGTCGACCCCGTTCGGCCACCGTTTCCTGGTGACCGGACGGTCGGCGATATGCGGCAGCATGGCGGGCGCGACGGCCGAGTAGTAGGCGATCACCTCGCCCTTGGTCGTTCCCGTCTCCGGATACAACACCTTGTCGAGATTGCTCAGCTCGACATCGACATCCGGCTCACCGGGACCACCGCGGAACCTCCGGCGGGACAACGTATTTCAATTCCTGCGGTAGGGACCGGCACTGCACCGGCCCCCGCCACCTGTCAGACCTTCGGGCCGGGCTGACCCGGCTGACCCGGCTGTTCGGGCGGGACCACCTTCTTGGCGGCCTCTTTACCCTTCTCGATCTTGTCGGAGTACTTGCCCTTGGTCTTCTGATCGATGAAGTCGCCCGCTTTGTCGACCGCTTCGTTGATTTTGGGGGCATTCTTGGCCGCGGCGTCCTTGCCTTTACCGACCAAACCTTTGAGTGTGTCCGCCAGACTCATGCCGTCGTTCCTTTCATATCGCCGAACCGGACTCGAGTCGAAAAATGGGTGCTACCCCATATCTTCCCACCATTTTTCACCGGGCGGGAGACCGGCGGCATCGATGCGCTGACCCGGCATCGGCACCGCGACCGTCGTACCGGCCACCCGCGCGGCCTCCACCATCCGACGCACCGGTTCCGACCATCCGTGGAAGGCCAGATTGAAGGTCGCCCAGTGAATGGGCACCAGGACGCCGTGGCCCGGATCACCGGTACAGAGATCGGCGTGCGAACGCACCGCCTCCTCCGGATTCATGTGCACATCGGGCCAGTGTTCGTCGTAGGCGCCGATCGGAAGCAGGGTCAGGTCGAAGGGGCCGAGCG
Source organism: Nocardia noduli (assembly GCF_019038455.1). Lineage (NCBI taxonomy): Bacteria > Bacillati > Actinomycetota > Actinomycetes > Mycobacteriales > Nocardiaceae > Nocardia > Nocardia noduli. Next base: position 42,887 of record NZ_JAFMPL010000035.1, on the reverse strand, counting down.
CCGCGCCCGCCTCCGCGAAGGCCTTGGTGTAACCGGTGTCGCCGCCGAAGTAGACGCGACGGGTAGGCCCGATGATCGACCACGACGCCCACAGGGTGGTGTTGCGGACCAGTCCTCGACCGGAGAAATGGCGCGCCTCGGTGCAGGTGAGCACCAGGTCCGTGCCGTCGCGCTCACGACCGAGCGAGGCCAGGGATACCGAAGCGCCCCAATCCAATTCGATGATCCGGTGTTCGGGGACACCCCAGTGCCGCAGGTGCGCGCCGATACCGAGCGGAACCAGGAACGGGGTCGACTGACCGACGACGAGGGCTTTGAGCGTCGCCTTGTCCAAGTGGTCGTAGTGATCGTGGGAGATGATCACCGCGTCCACCTCCGGCAGCTGCGACAGCGGCGTCGGCACCGGGTGCAGCCGAGCCGGACCGACCAGCGTCGACGGCGAAACCCGTTCGCTCCACACCGGATCGGTGAGAATGCGGTAGCCGTCCACCTCGATCAGCGCGGTCGCGTGGCCGTACCAGGTGACGGCCAGATCCGAGGCCTGCGCGGGAAATTCGGGGGCACGCAGCGGAACCGGGCGGGTCGGACGGCCGACACCGCGTTTGGTCATCGCGGACAACAGCAGCCCGGGAGCCGCGCCCGCGGCGATCTGACTGCTCGGCTCGGTGTTGTGGAACTGCCGGTCGCGATAGGTGGCCGCGCCGGTGGCGTACGGCTGGATCGCCGAGATCGACGCACCGATCGCCGACGGGATGCCCCATGCCGCTCGCACCACCCAGGCCAAGCCGACGGCTCCCGCCGCGACACCGAGGATCTTGCGCATATTCGTCATCGCGCCCTACCTGTTCTCAGCACCGGCCGTCATCGGCCGACGAATTTGGCCGTACGCTTCTCCTGCCTGGCCAGCCGCCCTTCCTCGGCGTCGGCGCTGGTCCACGCCGCCTGCAACGCCTCGCGCTGCTGCGCTGTATCGGGTTCGCGTGTTCCGTCGTCATTGAACACCAGCTTGAGGTGCCGCAGCGACAACGGCGCGAGTTCCGCGATGGATTTCGCCCACGCCTGCGCGTCGGCGAGAGTACCGAGCCGGTTGGCGAACCCGAAGGTGTAGGCGTCGGCGGCCGAGACCGTCTCCGCGCCCAGCAGGATGGTGCGGGCCGGGCCGCCGCCGATGATGGCGGACAGCCTGCGGACCGTCCAGCGGTCCACCGAGATCCCCAGCTTGGCGGCGGGGATGGCGATATAGGCGTCCGGGTCGACCACCCGCAGGTCGGAGGCCAATGCCAGCTGCACCCCCGCGCCGAGCGCCGCGCCGTTGATGGCGGCGATCACCGGAATCGGGGCGGCCTCGATCGTGTGCAGCATGTCCTGCAACGAGTGCAGGAAATCATCGGAATAGACCCCGGACAGATCCGCGCCCGCACAGAAGATCGGACCGTCTCCGGTGAGCACGATCACCCTGGCGTGTTCGCGGACGGCGGCCAGCACGGCCTCGCGCAGCATCAACACCAGTTCTTCGTTGAGCGCGTTACGACGTTCCTCACGTCGCAGTTCGATGGTGACGACGTCACCATCACGGCTGACTCCGAGCATGCATCCTCCCCAACTCACCGTGTCGTTTCGATACCTTCACTGTGCCACAGCCGGGGGGCTGGACCGTTGCAGGCGATAGCATCGGCGGCTGTGCCGACAGATTTCGACATCCTGGTGATCGGCGCTGGTCAGGCCGGGCTGTCGGCGGGATATCACCTGAAGCGACTCGGGTTGCGGCCGGAAGTGGATTTCCTCGTCGTCGACCACGCGCCCGGTCCCGGCGGCGCCTGGCAGTTCCGCTGGCCGTCGCTCACCCTGAGCACGGTCAACAAGGTGCACGATCTGCCCGGTATGTCCTTCGCCGAGACCTTGCCCGACGGATCCGACGACGTCGCGGCGGCGACAGCGGTACCGCACTACTACGCGCGTTACGAACAGCACTACGACCTGCGGGTACACCGTCCGGTCTCGGTCCGGGTCGTCTGCGATCGCACCGCCGACGGGCAACGTTGCGACGGCCGTGGCCAGGTGCTCGCCGCCGAGACCGACACCGAGGACACCATCCGGGTACGCGGACTGATCAACGCGACCGGCACCTGGGAGCACCCGTTCGTCCCGCGATACCCCGGTGCCGAGACCTTCGCTGGCCGTCAACTGCATACCCGCGACTACCGCGAGGCCGCCGACTTCGCGGGCGAGCATGTCCTCGTGGTCGGCGGCGGTATCTCCGCGGTGCAATTACTCGACGAGATCTCGCAGGTCACGACCGCCACCTGGGTGACGAGGCGCGAACCGGTGTTCCTCGACACCGAGTTCACCCCGCGGGCCGGGCGCGACGCGGTAGCCGTCGTGGAGGATCGGGTGCGACGCGGTCTGCCGCCGGGATCGGTGGTCTCGGTCACCGGTCTGCGGCTCGACGATCGGCTGCGCGCGGCGCGAGAACGCGGCGCGCTGCGGCGGCTGCCCATGTTCGACCGGATCGAACCCGACGGGGTCCGCTGGGCCGACGGGGGCTTCCAGCGGATCGACGTCATCCTGTGGGCCACCGGATTCCGCAGCGCGCTCGATCATCTCGCGCCGCTGCGGTTGCGCGGGCCCGGCGGCGGGATCACGATGGCTGGAAGCCTCGCCACCCGGGTCGCCGTCGACCCGCGCGTCCACCTGATCGGTTACGGCCCGTCGGCGAGCACCGTCGGCGCCAATCGCGCCGGACGCGCCGCCGCGGTGGAACTCACCCGATATCTGGCGACGAACTGATCACAGGCCCGCGGTCAGCTCGTCCGGATCGGGGCCGATGCGGCCGCCGCTGTCGAGACCGTCGATCGCGGCCATCTGCTCGCCGGTCAGCTCGAAACCGAAGACGTCGAAATTGGCGACGATCCGCGACGGGGTCACCGATTTGGGGATGACCACGTTCCCGAGTTGCAGATGCCACCGGATGATCACCTGCGCCGGGGTGCGCCCCACCGCCTCGGCGATGGCGGTGACCGCGGGATCGTCGAGTACCGTGCCCTGCCCGAGCGGACTCCACGCTTCGGTCGCGATGCCGTTGTTCGCGTGGAACTCACGCAGTGCGCGCTGGGCCAGCCGGGGATGCAGCTCGATCTGGTTCACCGCGGGGATCTCACCGGTTTCCGCGATGACCCGTTGCAGATGCGCCTCTGTGAAATTCGAGACACCGATCGAGCGGACCCGGCCGTCCTTCTTCAGCGCCTGGAAAGCGCGGAAGGTGTCGATGAATCTATCGGCCACGGCGACCGGCCAATGGATGAGATACAGATCGAGGTAGTCCAGTCCGAGCTTCTTCATGCTGACGTCGAAGGCGCGCAGCGTCGAATCGTAGCCCTGCTCGGAATTCCACAGCTTGGTGGTGACGTAGACCTCGTCGCGCGGTAGTCCGGATTCGCGGATAGCACGGCCGGTGCCCTCCTCGTTCCCGTAGATGGCGGCGGTGTCGATGCTGCGGTAGCCCGCCTCCAGTGCGGCCTGCACCACCGGGAACGCCTCGTCGGACGGAACTTGGAACACACCGAAGCCGAGTTGCGGGATCACGTTCCCGTCGTTCAGCACGATCGGTGGCACGGCGGAAGTCTCGCTACGGAAGGTCACCTCTTCGACCGTAGAAGTGTGCGCGCGAACCGTCAACGAGCGAGCGGGTGTGTTGGCCGGGTCGTTTCGCGCGATCGTGCCTGCTCGGATGCCTGCGCGGCCGAGGATTCGGGCGCGGTTCGGGCGTCGGCGGCCCGCGATGCCCGGTTCAGCGCGAACCGGGGACGCCGAGTCGGCGATACCGCGCCCCGCGTGAACGCCGCAGTCGCGCCGGGTCGATCGCGGTCAGGTCCGCCAGCTCTTCGGCGACGGCGCTGACCATGCGGTGGGCGAAATCGTGCGGTTCGTCGGCGGCGTCGGGCAATTCGGCCACGATCCGGTCCACGATGCCGTCCGCGCGCAGTTGCTCGGCGCCGATCCGTTGGGCGGCGGCCAATTCCGGAGCGTGGCCGGTATCCCGGTAGACGATGGCGCTCGCGCCTTCCGGCGGCAGCGGGGCGAGCCAGGCGTGCGTGGCCGCGAGCACGCGGTCCGCTGGCAGCAGCGCCAGCGCGCCGCCGCCGGTGCCCTGGCCGAGCAGCACCGCGACGGTCGGGGTGCGCACGGTCACCAGATCGGCTATGCACCGAGCTATTTCGGGAGCGAGCCCGCGTTCCTCGGCTTCTTTCGACAGCGCCGCGCCGACGGTGTCGATCACCAGGACCAGCGGTAGTCGCAGTTCCTCGGCGAGCGCCATGCTGCGGCGGGCCTCACGTAACGCGGCGGGGCCCATCGTGTTCTCGCCCCGCTGGTTGGAGCGGTCGTGACCGAACACGACGCACGGCCTGCCACGAAACCTGGCCAGCGCGAGTACGACGGTCCGGTCCGACTCGCCCTGTCCGGTGCCGCTGAGCGGGACGCGCTGGGTCACGTGGCGCAGCAGGTCGCGAATGCCGGGCCGATCCGGTCGACGGGAGGTCAAAACCGAATGCCACGTGTCGGTTTCGTCCTCGGGTGCGACGGAGCCGGATCGATGGGGCAACGCCTGAACGTCCGAATCACCTTTCACGGCAGCACTACTCGCCCGATCATTCGAAACTTCCGGTGCCACAACGCTATCCGCGATCGGAACACCACTGAACACGCTCAGCGCGCGGTGCGCGATACGACGGAAAACCGAGACGGGGACCACGCCGTCGATCACACCGCTGCGGTAGAGATTCTCGGCGGTCTGCACACCCTCCGGGAAATCCGCGCCGTACAGCGCCTTGTACACGCGGGGACCGAGGAAGCCGATGAGCGCGCCGGGTTCGGCGAAAGTGATGTGCCCCAGCGAACCCCAGGACGCGAAGACACCGCCCATGGTCGGGTTGCGCAGATACACCACGTACGGAAGGCCGGAGGTCTTGTGTTCGGCGACGGCACCGGCGATCTTGACCATCTGCACGAACGCGACGGTGCCCTCCTGCATTCTGGTACCGCCGGATGTCGGCGAGGCGATCAGCGGCAGGCCCAGTTCGGTGGCCCGCTCCACCGCGGCGACGATCCGCTCCGCGGCGGCCACCCCGATCGAACCGGCAAGAAATCCGAATTCGCAGGCGATGACGGCCACGCGCCGACCACGAAGCAGCCCTTCACCGGTCAGCACCGCTTCATCGGTGCCGGAGGCGACGGCGGCCTTGCGCAGATCCTCGCGGTACTGCTCGGATGCCGGTACCGCCAACGGCGGCCGGTCCCAGCTGACGAACGACTCCGCGTCGAGCAATTGCCCGAGCAACTCCCGCGCCGAAATCCGCATCGCGCGAGCATATCGGGCGACGCGTCACACCGGTGAGCGCGGATGTTCGACCGCACTCGAACCCGACGCCACGGACTACCGCCGCGTCGGGACCGAGTATCAGTAGCCCTGCATCACCTTGCGCAGGGCATATTCGGTGAGCGAGACGAGTGCCTGCTTGGCCGGTTCCCTGCGCCTGGCGTCGATGGACAGGATCGGGACATCGGCGGGGACCGCGAGGGCCTGCCGAATATCCTCGATCGGGTACCGCGGCGAATCATCGAATTCGTTGAGCGCCACCAAGAACGGCAGATTGCGCGCTTCGAAATAGTCGACAGCCGCGAAGCTGTCCTCCAGCCTGCGGGTGTCGACGAGCACCACCGCGCCGATGGCGCCGCGGATCAAGTCGTCCCACATGAACCAGAACCGGTACTGGCCCGGTGTACCGAACAGATACAGCACCAGATCATCGGCCAGGCTGATCCGGCCGAAGTCCATGGCCACCGTGGTGGTCGACTTCATCGGAATGCCGGTCAGATTGTCGATACCGGTACTGGCGTTGGTCACCAATGCCTCGGTGCGCAGCGGAACGATCTCCGAGACGGCACCGACCATCGTGGTCTTGCCGACACCGAACCCACCCGCGACCACGATCTTCGCCGAGGTCGGCTTGCTGGTGCGGGTGTCGACCTGCGCCGTCGAATCATATACGCCGGAGTCCACTGAGAACCCTTTCGATCAGCTCGCGACGTTCATCGTCGCTGGAATCGTCTTTCAAAGTCGCCGAAACGCGGACATGCCCGGCTTCGATGAGGTCTGCCACGAGTACTCGTGCCACGCCTATCGGAATACCCAAACGTGCCGCTACTTCAGCGACGGACGGCGATTCTCTGCACAACTCCACGATTGACGTCTCGATGTTGGTCAGTTCGAACTGCCGCTCCAGGGCGACCGGATGCGATGCCACGAGTGCCTCGAGCGCCAACTCGACCGCGGGCCTGGTGCGGCCCGCGGTCAGCGAGTAGGGGCGAACGAGACTGGGCTCGGAGCTTCCCATGCGGTGATCTTCTATGTCCATCCCACCATCAGGAACCCATCGTGACGCGCGGGGTGGCCTGCACCGTTTGACCCACACGTTCGACCAACAACGCCATCTCGTATCCGACCTGTCCGATATCGCAGGACGTATTGGTCAGAACAGCGAGGTAGGAGCCGTCGCCGACAGCCATCAACAGCAGGTAGCCGTGTTCCATTTCCACGACCGACTGCAGGACGGTGCCGCCCTCGAACAGATTCGAGACGCCGACCGAGAGGCTGGCAAGTCCCGCGGTCACGGCCGAGAGCTGTTCGGCGCGATCGACGGGAAGCTGAGCGCTCGCGGCCATGAGTAGTCCGTCAGCCGAGACCAGGACGGCATGAGCTACGCCAGGAACCTCGTTGGCGAAGTTCGAAACCAGCCAATCCAGCTGACGATTCGTACCACCTAGATCGGGGTTCATCGGTCTCCTTTATCTCCGGTTAGGTTCGGTGCCTTCATTGAGCGGCCGTCCTGGACGCCCTTTTGGTGGCGGCTCAGGCTCGACCTGATGGATTCCGGATCTCGGCGCGGTGCTCGATCCACAGCACCGTTGACGGCGCCGGGGACCAGCCTCCCGCCCGGATTGCGTTGCGGCAACCCAGCGGCGGTTTTTGTTTCGGCCTGTGCTTCGCTGGCCCGCCTCGCGGCTTGCCAGCCTTCGTCACCGGGTGAATCGAAGGCGGCTGCTACCTGGGACCGGTCCGGATTCGGATCCGAGAGCCACGACGACATCATCTCGGCGAAGATCGGACTGTCCATCGTCGCCCCCGTCTCGGCCGCCGGTTGCAGTCGAGTCTGGAAGAACGAGGCAGCCTTCTCCGGGTTGGAACGGTAGCTGTGCTTACCGGGATCGCGTACGCCCTGGCCGGTGTCGCCCGCGTCGGCGTCCGACGGCGCGGTCAGGCGATCCGATTGCGGCAGACCGACTCCGGGCGGCACGACCTCGCGCCGTGGGCCGTTCGCGCCCGGTGAGCGCTGCGGCAGACCCGTCGGGGTCTGCGCGCCCGGCTGACGCTGCGGCAGTCCGTTCCCGAGCGGCTCGCGGGTCGGCAGGCCACCGGACAGGCTGTCCAGTCGCTGACTCGCCGCGGGCTGACGCTGCGGCAGACCCGTCGGGGTCTGCGCACCGGGCTCACGTGTCGGCAGTGCTCCCGACGCGGGCTCGCGCTGGGGCAGACCGCCCGGCTGACGCTGCGGCAGACCACCGGTCCCCGCGTCGCGGGACGGAGCCCCGTTCGCACCCGGCGAGCGAGTGGGAAGCCCACTCGCGCCCGGCTCGCGCTGCGGCAGACCACCGCCGAGCGGTTCACGGGTCGGCAGGCCACCGGTGGGGGCGCCCTCCCTCGGCTGGTTCGCCGCGGGTTGACGCTGCGGCAGACCCTGGGGGATCTGAGCTCCCGGTTCCCGGGTCGGCAGACCACTCGCGCCGGGCTCCCTGGTGGGAAGGCCACCGACGGTCGGCTCGCGCGGCGGCATGCCGTTCATCGGACGCTGCGGAAGACCACCGGCGGCGGGATCGCGCGTCGGGGCTCCGTTGGCGCCGGGTTGACGCTGCGGCAGGCCACCGCCCGCCGACGGCGGACCACCGGCCGCGGGCACACCGTTGGCGCCGAGCTGGCGCTGGGGTAGCTCACCCGAGGCGGGTTCACGCGACGGCGGTTTCGCACCGCCCGCCGGTCCTCCGGGTCCCATCACGCTGGGCCCGCCCGGGCCACCCGGGCCACCGGGTCGTCCCGGACCCGCGGGTCCGCCCGGCCCACCGGGGCCGAGGTTGCGCTTGGGCATGTTCGCGGCGGCGAGTTTGCCGCGCTGAGGTCCCGGCGGCGGCGTCTGGCCCGGTGTCGGACGCAGGGTCGGACCGGACTGGGCCTGATCCGCGCCCTGTGACATCGCCGATCCCGGCTGACGCTGCGGCAGGCCACCGGCCGCCGACGGGGTCGGGGCACCGGGGCGCTTGGTGATCGGAATCGGACCGCTGACGCCCGGGTCGACGGTGACCATCATGTTGCCGCCCGGCGTGCGGGTGACCGCGCGCGTCTGCATGGACGATCCGGTCGACGGCCGCTGCGGGCCCGCCTGCTTGGGCGACTGCTGGACCGGACTCGGTGTGACCGGCTGCGCGCTGATCGGCTGACCGGCGACGATCAACCCGACGGGTACGTGCACCGTGACCGTGACGCCCGGGTCACGCGCGGTGTCGAAGGTCGGGCGCAGCCGCACGGTCAGACCGTGCCGCTCGGCGAGCCTGCCGACCACGAACAGACCCATGTGGCGGGCGGTGTCGGGGCCGGGCTCGGCGGTCTGCTCGAGCCTGCGGTTGATATCGGACATCTCGGCGGGCGGCATACCGATACCCCGGTCGGCCACCTCGATCAGCATGCCCTGGTCGTGGGCCTGCGCGAAGGTGAACTTCACGTCGGTCTCGGGCGGGGAGGCCCGCAGCGCGTTGTCGAGCAATTCGGCGAACAGGTGCGCCATGTCGGAGGCGGCGGGTTCCTTGAGCGAACCGCGCGGCGTCGCCCCCAGCTTGACCCGCTCGTAGTCCTCGACCTCGGAGATCGCGGCGCGCAGGACGTCGGCGATCTCGACCGGCGCCGATTTCGCGCGGCGCTGTTTGGTACCGGCGAGGATCAGCAGGTTGTCGCCGTTGCGGCGCATACGGGCGGCGAGGTGGTCGAGCCGGAACAGGTTCTCCAGCAGGCGCGGGTCCTTCTCGTCGTACTCCATCGCCTCGATGAGGCTGAGCTGATGGTCGACGAGGGATTTCGAGCGCCGTGCCAGGGTTTCGAACATGTCGTTGACCTGGGAACGCATCTGCGCCTGATCACTGGCAAGGCGCAGGGCCTGGCCGTGGATATCGTCGACGGCACGCGCCAGCTGGCCGATCTCCTCGGTGCTCCGTACCGGCATCGGCTCCAGCGGCACATCCTCCGGCGCGGCGCCCGCGCGCAGCTGGGCGACCTCGTGCGGCAGATCGCTCTCGGCCACGCGCAACGCCGCGAGGCGCAGTCGGTGCAGCGGCACGATCATCGACCGCGCGACGAACACCGCGAGCAGCAGCGCCGCGAGAATGGTGGCGATGACGACCGCGGTGTAGGTCCACGCGTCGGTGTTGGCCTTGCTGGACAGCGCGTTCATCGAGGTCTCGATGTCCTTGGTCGCCTTCGCGACGACACGCTCGTAGACATCGACGCTGCTGGTCATCGAGGCCTTCGACTCGCCGAGCGGGATCCGGCCCGCCTGCGCTTCCGGACTCGTGATGAGGTCGACTCGGGTCTGCACGCCCGCGCGCAGGTCCGCGATGGCGGTGTCACCGTCGGGGAACCGGTGCGCGAGCACGTTCAGCATCTGACGTTCGGTCGCCGAGGCGACCAGGAAGTTCTGGAGCGAGTCCGGCTGACGCTTGAGGATCTCGGCGAACGCGGCCAGCTCACCGACGACGGTGGCGCGGGTGTTGAGCGCGTCCACGAGCCGCAGTCGGGCCGCGTCGGTGGCGGTATCGCTGACCTGGGAGACGGTGGTCTCCACGATCCGCACGCTGAGGTTACGGATCCGGTCGATCGCGTCGATCGATTCCGCCGACGTGGCGGCGGGGGCCTTGCCCTTGGTCCGCAGCGCGCCCGCCTCGGTGATCATGTTCTCGAGCATCGCGCGCGACTCGGGCCGGGTCTTCAGCTTGGTCGTGGCCGACTGGGCCCTGGTGATGGCCTCGTCGAGGTCGCTCAGGTCCTTGTCGGTCACCACGGTCTGGCCGTTGAGTGAGACCAATTGCGAACCGGCGACCGTCGCCGAGGCAGCACTCAGCCCGGTGACGGCCGGAATCGCCTCGATGTTCTCGGCGACGGCTTCCAGCCGCTGCGCGTTCGAGAACTCGGCGGTAATCCTCGACACGCCGAGGCCGACCGCGACGGCAAGCGGCACGGCGAGAACCGCCGTAACCTTCCAGCGCAGGTCCCAATTGCCGAGCGCCCAGCGCTTACTGCCGGGCCTTGCGGCGTCACGCATCTCCCACTCACTTTCCAAACTGGCCCCAACCCGCGCCATCAGCGAGCCTCCACAATCGCATGCTGGCTCGACGGTTGGAGCTGGCCGAGAACTGCGGCTGGCCGAGAAATTGCGTCTACGACGGCCCAAATAAGTGACATCAGATTCTAACGGATCAGTAACAGCTTGGGTGACATCCGGTAAGGCTACGGGCCTTGACCTGCCTTTTCCAGACAAACCCAAAGGTCGTGCCACCCGCCCGGGCGTCGCGTGAAGTCTGCCACAATCATGCAGATCTATCGAGGCGGGCATCGAGGCGAGGCTAGGGAGTCACGAGTTTGAGCGTGAAGCACGAGTACCGGCCGGTCTATCAGACCAGCCTGGTCGACCCTGCCGAGTTCTGGACAAGTGCTGCTGAGGCCATTGATTGGGACGTCGCGCCCACGCAGATTCTCGATACGACCGCACGTCCCGTCGCCAGGTGGTTTCCCGACGCCCGTCTCAATACTTCGTTCAACGCGCTCGATCGCCACGTACTCGGCGACGCCGACGGAGTGGGCAGCCGCGCCGAACAGCCCGCGCTGATCTACGACTCCGCGATGACCGGTGCCAGGGGCGTATACACCTATGCCGAACTCCTGCGCGAGGTTTCGATATTCGCGGGGGCCATGACGCGCCTCGGCGTCACGTCCGGCGACCGGGTCGTCATCTATTTGCCGATGATTCCCGAAGCCGTCATCGCGATGCTGGCGTGCGCACGAATCGGCGCGGTGCATTCGGTGGTGTTCGGCGGCTTCGCCGCACCCGAACTCGCGGCCCGAATCGATGACGCCGAACCGGTTTTGATCATCACCGCCTCCGGTGGCCTCGAACCCCATCGCAAAATCGAATATCCGCCGATCGTGTTGCGCGCACTGGAAATAGCGGAGACGAACGCGCCACGCGCGGTGATCGTCAAACAGCGCAAGCAGTTCCAGACGATCAATTTCCCCGCACCGCAGGAGGCGACGGAATCGCTGCCGAGTTCGAGCGAGACCATCGCCGCGCGATGGCTCGATTGGGACGACGCGGTACTCGACGCCGAACCCGCCGATCCGGTATCGGTCGCCGCGACCGATCCGCTCTACATCCTCTACACCTCGGGGACGACGGGTAAGCCCAAGGGCGTCGTCCGCGACAACGGCGGTCACGCCGCCGCTCTGGCCTGGTCCATGACCAATATCTACGACGTCGGCCCGGGACAGGTGATGTGGGCCGCATCCGACGTCGGCTGGGTCGTCGGCCACTCCTACATCGTCTACGCGCCGCTGCTCGTCGGGGCGACCACCCTGCTCTACGAGGGCAAACCGGTCGGCACCCCGGACGCGGGCGCGTTCTGGCGCGTGGTCGCCGAACACAAGGTGCGGGTGCTGTTCACCGCGCCGACCGCGCTGCGCGCCATCCGCAAGGCCGACGCCGAGGCCACGCTGGCCTCCCAGCACGACCTGTCCTCGCTGCGTGCGCTGTTCTGCGCCGGTGAGCGGCTCGATCCGGCGACCTACGAATGGGCGACCACGACGCTGCTGGCCGACCGGCCTGACTGCCCGGTGGTCGATCACTGGTGGCAGACCGAGACGGGCTGGCCGATCTGCGCGAACCCGCTCGGGTTGCAGCAGCTGCCGATCAAATCGGGGTCGTCGTCGGTGCCGGTTCCCGGCTTCCGGCTGCGGGTGCTCGACGCCGAGGGCAACCCCGTCCCCGCCAACACCGAGGGCAATATCGTCATCGGGCTACCCCTGCCCCCCGGGGCGCTCACCGGCCTATGGCAGGACGAACCGCGTTTCGTCCGCTCCTACATGTCGGCCTTTCCCGGCCACTACCTCACCGGCGACTCCGGTTACTTCGACGACGACGGCTATCTCTACGTCCTCGGCCGCAGCGACGACGTGATCAACATGGCGGGGCATCGACTGTCCGCGGGCAGTATCGAGGCCGCCATCTCCGGGCATCCCGCCGTCGCCGAATGCGCGGTCATCGGTCTCGCCGACGAACTCAAGGGTCAGCGCCCGGTCGCCTACGTGGTCCTCAAGGAGGGCGTCGAGATCGCGCCCGCGCGGCTGCGCGAGGAACTGACCGTCCGGGTGCGCGAACAGATCGGCCCGATCGCCACCCTGCACGACGCGATCATCGTCTCGGCGCTGCCCAAGACCCGCTCCGGAAAGATCCTGCGCAAGACCATCAGGCAGATCACCGCGGGCGACGACTACGACATTCCCTCCACCATCGAGGACCCCGCGGTGCTGGTCGCGCTCGCCGATCAGATCCTGTCCGGACGCACGCCGATCGCGCCGATTCCCTCGTCCGCCGACACCACCGACACCGATCCGGTCCCCCCCGCTTGACTCGGATCGATCGCCGGCGGTCTCTCTCATAGATCTCTCAGAAACAGTTCAACCGGGTGCCAGCGCGACCCCATAGCGTCGACGGGGTAATTCGTTAACACGAACCGTTATCTGGAGGCACAATGAAGCGTTTTCGCAGCCGTACCACCCTCGCCGCTCTCGCCGCGGGTGGTGTCGCGAGCGCGGCGGTACTCCTGAGTCCCGGCATCGCCGCGGCGGCGCCGAACGATCTGGTCGCGCCACTGCTCAACAGCGACTGCACCTTCGCCCAGGTCGACGCCGCACTGCACGTCGAGTCGCCGCAGCTGGCCGCGTTGCTCGACGCCAACCCCAGCCAGAAGGCCGAATTGCAGCGCTCGTTCGACCAGCCCGTCGAACAGCGTCGCGCCGAGTTGCAACGCCGCATCGATGAGAACCCGGAAGCGGCCCAGCAGGCGCAGAACGATCCGCGCGCGGCCGAACTGGCCGAGACGATCGCCACCGTGGCGGCGGTCTGCCACAACTACTGACCCGGTTTCGGGCACGCCAGACTCCAGCCTTCCGCCGAACCACCGGCCCGGTGCGAGACTCTTGATGACACCAACGACCGGCGAACGCGGAGAGGCGACAATGCCCGAGGTGACTACGACCCCGACCGTCCTCGTCGTCGATGACGACGAGGACGTGCTCGGCTCGGTCGAGCGTGGACTCAGGCTTTCCGGATTCACGGTGCTCGTCGCCCGTGACGGAGCCGCGGCGCTGCGCAGCGTGAACGAGCACGCGCCGGACGCGATCGTGCTCGATATGAATATGCCGGTACTCGACGGCGCGGGCGTGGTGACCGCGCTGCGCGCCCTCGGCAACGAGGTGCCGATCTGCGTGCTCAGCGCGCGTGCCTCGGTCGACGACCGTATCTCCGGTTTGGAGTCCGGCGCCGACGATTACCTGGTGAAACCCTTCGTGCTCGCCGAACTGGTGGCGCGTATCAAGGCGTTGCTGCGCCGCCGCTCCGACACTCCCCCGACCCCGACGCCGGGCGCGATCACCGTCGGTCCGCTCGAGATCGATGTCGACGGCTACCGCGCGATCCTGCGCGGCGAGGAAATCGAGCTCACCAAGCGGGAATTCGAACTGTTGTCGACGTTGGCGCGCAACACCGGCGTGGTGCTCAGCCGGGAGCGGCTGCTCGAACTGGTGTGGGGCTACGACTTCGCGGCCGACACCAATGTGGTCGACGTCTTCGTCGGGTACCTGCGCCGCAAACTCGAGATCGATGAAACCCCCCGGCTGCTGCACACCATTCGCGGGGTGGGGTTCGTCCTCCGGGCGCCTAAATGACCTCGGCTCCGAAGCCACCGGAGCGACGACGACGGCGGCGACGGACCTTCTCCCTGCGCACCAGGGTCGCGGGAGCGGCGGCGATGGGCGCGGTGATCATCGTGACCCTGCTCAGCCTGATCAGTATTCGCGCGATCGAGCGCAACAACCTCCAGCAGAGCGATCAGCAACTCGCCCTCGCCTCGCGTCTGGTCCTGATCGAACCGGTCATCGCGGTCGGCCTGGTCGGCCTCACCGGACTGAACAATCAGATCGCGGTGACGGTGCGGGAGAACGGTTCCGTGCTCGCGAGCAGTACGACCGAGTTGCCCGACCTGCCGACCGGTTCGCATACCGCCGAGGTGAACGGCACCCCCTATCGCATTCTGACCACGACCGAGAACCAGCCGCAGGGCCGCACGGTCTCGCTCGGGATTCCGGCCGAGGAGGCCGCGCGAGCGACCGAGGAGCAACAGCGCTGGGTGCTCGCCGGAGCGCTGCTCGCCATCGCCGCCACGGCGGGGCTCGGATGGTTGCTGGCGGGTCGCGCGGTGCGCCCGATCGTGGATCTCACCCGTCAGGTCAGCGCCCACAGCGCCTACCCCGAAGCCGACGATCCCCGTCCGCCCGTGGACGGTTCGGGTGTACGCGAGGCCGAGAAACTCGCCGACGCAGTCAACACCATGTTGGCGCGCGTCGACCAAGCGCAGTCCCGAACGGCCGCCGCACTGGAGACCGCGCGCGATTTCGCCGCCGTCTCCGCGCACGAATTGCGGACCCCACTCACCGCGATGCGCACCGATCTCGAAGTGCTGACCACCCTGGACCTGGACGAGGCCCAGCGCACCGAGATCCTGGCCGACCTGCAACGCAGTCAGGGACGCGTCGAGACAACCCTGGCCGCGCTGGAACGGCTGGCGACCGGCGATCTGACCAACGCCCGCGATCATGTCGACACCGATGTCGGCGATATCTGCGACCAGGCCGCGCACGACGCCATGCGCCACTTCCCCGGTCTCACCGTCGATATCGACACCGACGCCGAATTGGTGACCCGAGGTCTGCCCGCCGGTCTGCGTCTGGCCGTGGACAACGCGCTCGCCAACTCCCTCAAACACGGCCGCGCCACCCGAGCGCTGGTCTCGGCGCACCGCACCGCGCCGGACCGCATCGTGATCACCGTCGACGACAACGGCCGCGGGGTGCCCGCCGAGGAACGCGAGGCGGTCTTCGAGCGGTTCTTTCGCGGCAGCCAGGCCAGTAAGGGCGGATCGGGACTCGGCCTCGCCCTGGTCGCCCAGCAGGCCCAGTTGCACGGCGGGCGCGCGTATTTCGCCGACAGCCCGTTGGGTGGAGCCCGCCTGGTGCTCGAACTTCCGCAGCGCGGCACACGCGGCTAGCGCACCGCGCGCGCGACCATCGCCCAGAGCCATCCACAGCTGTCCACAGCTGTCCACAGCATCGACGGAGGGTTACACCACAACTCGACTCCGGCGAACCGCGAGTTATCCACAGACACGCGAAAACCGGCCGGGTGCACGGTAGACGGCGACCGCCGGACTTCCGCGCACCCGACCGGTTTCTCAGCCGAGAGTTACTGCTACGCAATTACCCCTGGGGCTTGGTGACGGTGACCGGCTTGGCCCAGTCGGACAGCGTCACGTTGATCGATCCGTCGCCCTTCTTGATGACCGCGCGGACCAGGTTCGGGCCTGCGCCGGTCGAGGGAGCGGCCGACGGCTGCACCGACTCCGAACCGCTCGGCGGCGCGACATCGGCGATGTAGAGCGTGATCGGGAGCGAGCCGCCACCGTCACCGGACTTCGGCACGATCGGGTCGATGACCGAGGCGTCGATGGTTCCGCTCACCTTGACGACCGCGGTGCCCTCGATGGTCTCGCGACCTTCGACCTTCGGGTTCTGCACCTTCGCGATGACATTGGCCAGGCCCTTGTCCTTGTCGAGGATGACGCCCGGATCGTAGATCTTCTCCGACGGACCGAGATCGGCGTACTTGCCGTCCTCGAGCTGCGCCCACATGGACTTGTCGACGACGACGAACTTCGCCTTGATGAACGGCGCGTCCGGCTTGGTGCGGACCTTCGCCTCGCCCTGGGCGGCACCGGCGCCCTGCGGCTGGTTGGTCACGTCGGCGGAGACCGTCTCGACCGGCAGGTTCGGGATGTTGGTGACGGCCAGGTTCAGGTGGACCGCCTGCAGGGTCTGGGTGGTCTTGGCGGATTCCTGCACGATCTGGGCGGCTTCCGGCAGCGGGCCGGTCGCCGTCGCCGCGGTGGAGGTGGTGCTCGAATCGTCCGAGCCACAACCGGTCACGACCGCCGCGAACAGCGAGGCCGCGATCGCGACGGTGCCGAATCGCACCGGCGAGAGCCTGCCGATTCGAGGTTTGAGAGTTGTTGAAGTGCGCGTTGACAAGTCACTCATGTTCTGCCCCCAGAGAGTGCATATGGTCCATCGACCAGGGTTGAAGCCGGCAGCTTCTGCTGTCGGCTGAGTCGTAGTATGCAGCACTTCACCTGACGGGGAAGCTGTCCCGATTGACCGGGTCCATGCGGCCGACCCTTGGCCGAACCACGGTCTGGAACTGCTGCGGGCGCCGACGATACCCTGTGATCGGTCTTCTCGCATAGATCGGGGGCGAACCCGTCGCGATCGCGAACCGGGTTAAGGGATTGTTTAGTGAGACGTTAGGCGCTGCAAGCACGATACTGTCCATGAGCATTCGGACGGCAGGTGCGACCAGGGGAAATACCCCGGATCAACCGACTATCGCGCCCCGCACACTTCGCGAGGAATGCCTCGAAAAACCTCCGGCCGGAAGCGATACGGCCGTCCGACCGCGAATCAGCAACGAAGGAACACCGATGACGAACACCCAGCCCGACGTGGATGAGAAGGCCACAGCCGAACAGGTCGCCACAGTGCCGATCACCGCGGAACAGGGCACCGCCGACCAGGCAGCAGACGAACAGGAATTCCGTCGGCCTCCGGCTCCGGACGGCCCACCGCCGATCTCGAACGTGTGGGTGTACAACGGCAAAGCCTACGACCTCAGTGACTGGATCTCCAAGCATCCCGGCGGCGAGTTCTTCATCGGACGTACGAAAAACCGTGACATCACCTCGATCATCGGCTCGTACCACAAGAATCCCGAAGCGGTCGAGCGGATGTTGCAGCGGTACTCGCTGAACCGCGACGCCCTCCCCGAGGACATCCATCCCACGAACAACGCGCCGGACTTCCTGTTCAACGAGGGTTTCGACAGCTGGCGCGACACCCCGAAGTACAGCTTCGACAACAAGGAAGACCTGCTGCACAAGGTCAAGGCGCGGCTGCGGAATCCCGAGCTGGCGGCCCGGATCAAGCGCATGGACACGATCTTCAACATCGTCGTCGCGCTGCTGGCCGTCGCCTACTTCGCGGTCCAGGGTCTGCGACTGGCCGAACCGGGTTGGATGCCGCTGCCGATCTTCGTGATCGCGATGGTGCTGCTGCGCAGTTCGCTGGCGGGCTTCGGCCACTACGCGATCCACCGTGCCCAGAAGGGCATGAACAAGGTCTACACCAACGCCTTCGATTTCAACTACGTGGCGCTGGCGTTCGTCACCGCCGACGGCCACGCGCTGTTGCACCACCCGCACACCCAGAGCGAAGTCGACATCAAGAAGAACGTCTTCACGATGATGATGCGGGTCCCGCGGCTGTACCGGATACCGATCCACACCATCCACAAATTCGGGCACACGCTCACCGGCATGACCATCCGACTGCTCGACGTCTGCAGGCTGACGCGAAAAGTCGGCGTCAAGGAGATGTACGGGACGTGGGGCGGCGCGCTGCCGCATTTCATCGGATCGTTCGGCGTGCGATTCCTGCTGGTGGCCGAATTGGCGCTGTTCATCGCGGCGGGTGACTTCCTGGCCTGGGCATTGCAATTCGTGTTCTCGCTGTGGATCAGCACGTTCCTCGTCGTCGCCAGCCACGATTTCGAGTTGGAGACCGAGGAACTGCACACCGATACCGAGGACTGGGGCGTCAACCAGCTCGAGCAGGCGTACGACCTCAAAGTCGTCGGTAACCGCTACGTCGACTGCTTCCTCTCCGCCGGCCTGAGTTCGCATCGCGTCCACCACGTCCTGCCCTATCAGCGCAGCGGATTCGCCAATATCGCCACCGAGGACGTCCTGCGCGAGGAGGCCGCGAAATTCGGGGTGGAGTGGATTCCGGCGAAGAGTTTCTTCACCGACCGGTTCCCGAAACAGATCAGGACCTATCTGCTCTCGCGGTCGGACGAGGCCAAGGAGCGCGATTGGGGCTTCGTCCGCGAGCACTGCTCGCCATCGGCTCTGAAGACCTGCGCCGTCTACACGGTTCAGGGGTTCACCGGAATCGGCACGGTCTGACCCGATTCCGATTCATATCAACAGTTCGTCCGCCACGTCATCCACTCGCAGGCGGTGAGTTCAACACATTTATTTCGAAAGGTAGAGAGTCGTGTCTGTAACGATCGAGGAAGGCAGCGTTCGCAGCCTGGGGACAACCCGCCACCTGGCGGATGGGGAGCACGGGCACGATCTCGCCGAGCGCATGATGCCGCCGGCGCCGCCGATCACCGTGGGTGTGATCGAAAGTATCGCGACGGGTTCGCCCGCACAGGTATTCGACCAGGCCGCGGCCGCCGGACAGGTGGCCGAGTTGTTCGGCGACGAACGGCAGCGGACCAGGATCGCCCGCATCTATCAGAAGACCAGAATCGACACCCGTCGCCTCGCGGTCGATCCGCTCGACCCCGAATTCCTGGAATACAGCCGCAAACCCGGCACCATCCGCGAGCGGATGAACCTCTTCTACGAGCACGCGGTTCCGCTGGCCGTGGATGTGGCCGGACGCGCGGTCGCCGGCATCGAGGACAAAACGGATATCGGGCTGCTGGTCTTCGTCACCAGCACCGGCTTCATCGCCCCGGGGGTCGATGTCGCCGTGGTCAAACAGTTGGGCCTCTCGCCCAAGGTCAGCCGCGTCGTCGTGAACTTCATGGGCTGCGCCGCCGCGATGAACGGTATGCGCACCGCCGTCGATTACGTTCGGGCGCACCCGGACAAGAAGGCGATGCTGATCTGCATCGAGTTGAGTTCGGTCAACGCCGTGTTCGACGACGATGTCAACGATGTCATCACCCACAGCCTGTTCGGCGACGGGTGCGGCGCGGTGGTCATCGGCACCAGCCAGGTCCACCAGCCGCTGAAGCCGGGCAGTGTCGTGATCCGCGACAGCTTCAGTCATCTGCTCGACGACGCCGAGGACGGCATCGTGCTCGGGGTGAACAACAGCGGCATCACCTGCGAGCTGTCGGAGAATCTGCCGCAGTACATCTACAACGGCGTCGATCCCGTGGTCACCGAGGTCCTCGCGGCCAACGGATTGCGCAAAGCCGATGTCGACCTGTGGGCCATCCACCCGGGTGGACCCAAGATCATCGAGGAGTCGGCGCGCTCACTGGGCCTCGCGTCCGAGACGGCGGCCCTGAGCTGGGACGTGCTGGCCGAGCACGGCAACATGCTGAGCGTCTCGCTGATCTTCGTGCTGGAACGCATGATCGCGCAGACCGAATCGACCGGCCCGATCTCCACGGGCGTGGCGTTCTCCTTCGCGCCCGGCGTCACGCTCGAAGGCATGATCTTCGACATCATCCGCCGGTGAACCCCACCTCACCGGCATCCTGAGAAAGCACAGAAACCATGCAACTCATCAGATTCCTCATCTCCATCTCCTGGGTGCGGATCGTGGGCGTGATCGCCACGGGCCTCGTGGCGGGTGCGGCCAACACCTACCTGGTGACGCTGATCAACAGCGTCGTCTCTCCCGAGCCGCGCCCCGGTGACCTGCTCCAGCGCTTCGCGCTGACCGGTCTGGTCCTTCTGGTGAGTGGCTTGATTTCCCAGATCCTGCTGATCCGCCTGGCCCAGGACGCCATTTTCCGGCTGCGGGCGGATCTCAGCTCCGGGGTCGTCTCGGCCCCGCTCGAACACCTGGAACGTCTGGGCACGCATCGCCTCATCGCGACGCTCACCGAAGATGTCCGCTCGCTGTCGCAGGCGGTGACCGCGATCCCCGCGATCTGCATCGACGTGGCGACGATCGTCGGCTGCTTCATCTTCCTGGCGATCCTGTCCGGCCCGATCTTCGCGATCACGGTGGCGGGCACGCTGATCGGCATCGCGTGTGTCGAACTGTTCCTCAAGCGGGTTCGGGCCATCTACCACCACGCTCGGGAGAACGAGGACCTGCTGCTGCGCTCGTTCCAGGCCGTGACGCTCGGTATCAAGGAACTCAAACTGCACCGGGGCAGGCGCCGGGATTTCATGGACCGCCACCTGCTCGGGTCCGCGGAGACCTTGCGCGCGCAGAACGTCGACGCCAGCACCAAATTCTCGGTCGCCCAAAGCCTCGGCCAGATACTGCAACTCGGCACCATGGCGCTGATCCTGTTCGGGATCGCCGCCACGCTCGATCTGCCACGTGACGTCGTGGTCGGCTATGTCCTGGTCACCACCTTCCTCGCGATGCCGATGCAGAACTTCATGCACCGGCTCCCCGACCTGGTACGCGGTGATGTGGCGCTGGCGAAGATCCGCACCATGAACCTGTCCATGGAGACCCAGCACAACGAGGAGCAACTGCCCTTCACCGACCGTCCCGCCGCCACCGAGGCACGCCTCGAACTGACGAACGTCACCTACACCTACGCCGGTGAGCCCGTGCCGCCGTTCCCGGAGGGGCTGGGCGGACCGCCGCCCGGTGGCGGACATCCCGCCTCGGCGCCTTCCGGTGACGGACATCCCCCGCATCCGGACGAACCGCGCGTCGGCGACGGACCCCGCGAAGGACATCCGGTCGGGCCGCCTCCGGGTGGCAAACCTCCGAAGGGCCGTCACGGTGGGCCGCCGCCGCACGGTGGACACCATCGCCCGCCGCCCGGCGCGGGTCCGGGCGGGCGACCGGATGTCAACGGCCGCAAGCGACTCGACCACGGAGCCCACGGTCGGCAACCGGCTCCGGTCGGCGCGCCCGCCGCCCTCGCCGGCGAGGAAACCTCCGGATTCCAGCTCGGCCCGATCGACCTGGTCTTCGAGCCCGGACAGATCACCTTCATCGTCGGCGGCAACGGCAGCGGCAAATCGACGCTGGCGAAACTGATCACGGGACTCTATGTCCCGAGGTCGGGATCGGTGGCGCTGAACGGCGAGAAGATCGATCACGAGAACATCGAGTGGTTCCGGCAGAACTCCTCGGCCATCTTCAGCGATTTCCATCTGTTCGAGGACTACCTCGGATTCGATCGGCCCGGTATCGACGCCGAAGTGCACCGCTACCTCGAGGAATTGCAGATCGCGCACAAGGTGACCGTGCGGGACGGGAAACTGTCGACGATCGCGCTGTCGCAGGGACAGCGTAAACGGCTGGCACTGTTGACCGCACTGCTGGAGGATCGCCAGATCTATCTCTTCGACGAGTGGGCCGCCGACCAGGAACCCCGGTTCCGCGAGGTGTTCTACGACGAGATCCTCGCCGATCTCAAGCGGCGCGGGAAGACCGTCATCGTCATCACGCACGACGACCGGTATTTCGACCGCGCGGATCAGCTCGTCAAACTGGATTTCGGTCACGTGGCCGTCTGATCGGTGATTCGGCGAATGCCTTGCGGCCCTTACCGAATCCACAGAGAAAGCCCAGCGTAAGCGCAAGTTCTCACCCATAATGTCAGCGGGGTGATCGGACAACGCGCCCGCTGGGCCTTCCTCGTCTCCGCGATCTTCGTTTCGGGCGCCCTCGTCGGCGCGCTCACCGCCTGTTCCGGAACCACGCCGTCTCCGTCCACGATAGCGCTGGTGAACACCGATACCGGCCCGATCGGCGCGCGTATCGCCCAGGCGATAGAGCAGGACGGCGGCGGATTCGAGTGGGCCGTGGTCGCACCGGGTGCGGCGGATACCGACGATTACGCGGCGGTGATCACCCTGCCCGCCGATCTCACCGAGGCCATGGGCACCCTCGCGAGCCCGAACCCCCGGTATGCGGAGGTCAGGGTCGCTACGAATGAAGCCGCCGACGAGGACCTGGTGCGCGAGGCGACCGACCGGGTCACCCACCGCATCGGGGCCGCGGGGGTGGACGCCGCACTCGCCGCCGTCAGCCAGGCCAGATCCCAGCTCAGCGGGGTGCAGTTCACCGCCCAACTGCTCGGGGCGGGTGTGAACGCGGCCGCCGCCGGTGCCGACCAGTTCAGCGGCGGCGCGGAACAATTGCTCGGATTTCTCGATTTCGCGAAAGAGGGTTCGGCGCAACTCACCTCGGCCATCGCGATCCTCAACGAGACGGTCGATGGTGCTGCCGCACAGGCGAATCAGCTCGCGGCCGCCCTGGATTCGACCGATGTGACGATCGCGCAGGTCCAGCGGACCGCGACCGGTGTGAGCTCCGGACTCGACCAACTGCTGCCGCTACTGCGCGCCCTGCCCTTCGCCGGTGATCCCGCACTCGCCGACATCATCGCGAAACTCGACGGTCTGCGGAATGTCTCCGGCCAGGCGGGCGCCCAATTGGACGGTCTCGACCAATTGGTCGGCGGCGCGGTGGATCCCGAGACCGATCTCGCAACCCTCCTGCGCACCGTCGTCGGCCGGTTACAGGGCGCGAGCGCGCAATTGAACGAGGGCGCGAAACTGGCCGAGGGCCTGCCCGAACTCGCCGACACCGGCGGAGCCCAACTCGTCGACGCGATCGGGCAGCTGACCAGCGGCGTCAGCCAATTGCAGAGCGTCGTAGGCACTCTGAACACCCAGACCGGCAAGGCGATGGAGACGCTTCCGATGCGCAGCAACGCCCAGCAGTCCGCGATCGCCCTCGCTCTCACCGATCCGGTCCGGATCGTGCGGGAGTGAGTTCGACACCGCCGCGCCCCCGCATCCGCACCGTCACATCCGGATCACGCGCCTGCGGGCAAGGTCGGCACCACCTTCTCCGCCAACGCCAATCCGAGTTCGCAGGTATCCAGTTCCCCGGTCAGCAGGCTGGATCGCGGATTGTCGACATCGAATTCGAGACTTCCGCCCTTGATCTCCACATTCACGGTGCAGACCTCGGGACCGCGAGCCTCGCTCCGGTGCGCGATCGTCGCCGACCTTCCGCCGACCGTCGCGTCTCGGCCCATGGTGTAGAAAGTCTTGCGCACGAAGGGCAGAGTCATATTCGTCATCCGAATCGACACCGAATATCCGTTGTTCTTGACCCATTTACACCCTCGCCACCGCACCCCGTCCGACGCGTCCGCATCCGCCGGTCCGGTACCGCGTAAGCGCTCCGAACTCAATACGCCCTGCGGAACATCCGCGCACGGGTGGTACGACTCGGGCGGACTCGTCTCCAGCCCCAGACTGTTCACCGATTTCGCCGCCTCCCCTGAATCTCCCTCCGATGCCCCACAACCCACCGCCATCAGCGTTGCGATCACAAGACCGACGCTCGCGACAACCCGCATATTTCCCCCGATTCCCCTGCACGGCTTGCACTTCCACGCCGACTATAGGCACAACGAAGCGGCGCTCACACGGCAAACGAGCGACAACGACGAGTACTCCTGGTCACTCTCCGGCGAGGACGATCACGCGCCCGCGGGCAGCGTCTGTACGACCTTCTCCGCCAGGGCCGATCCGAGTTCGCAGGTGTCGATCGTCCCCGTCACCGCGTTCGACGGCGGATTGTCGAGATCGAATTCGATACTCCCGCCTTCGATCTGGACGTTGATGGTGCACACCTCGGTGCGGCGGGCCGCGTCACGGCGCGCGATGGTCGCGGGCCGCCCCGCCACCATCGCGTCCCGTCCCCCGTCGTAGAAGTTCTTGCGCACGAAGGGCAGCGTCATATTCGTCATCCGGATCGACACGGTGTATCCGTTGACCTTCTTCCACTGACACCCTCGCCACTGCACCCCGCCCAACGCGTCCGCGTTCGCTATCCCGACGGCGCGCAGCCGCTCCGAAGTCAACGCGCTCTGCGGAACATCCGCGCACGGATCGTAGGATTCCGGCGGACTCGCCTCCAGCCCGAGACCGTTCGCCGAATGCACCGCCGACGACGTTCCCGGATCCCCACCCGGTGACCCACAACCCACCGCCACCAGCGCGCCGACCACCAGCCCGACGCCCGCGAGCACCCGCATCCTGTCCTCGTTTTTCCCTGCACGGCTTGCATGTCCACGGCGACTATAGGGCGCAGGACCCACCTTTCGCGCCGTGTACAACCCCCGCTACGAACGACGAACGGCCCGTGCTCCACTGGGGAGCACGGGCCGTTCGGGTGCCGGGGTCAGGCGGCGTTGATCAGATCGATCACGAAGACCAGTGTCTTACCGGCCAACTGGTGTCCCGCACCGGCCGGACCGTAGGCGAGCTCCGGCGGGATGGTCAGCTGGCGACGGCCGCCGACCTTCATGCCGGGGATGCCGTCCTGCCAGCCCTGGATCAGGCCGCGCAGCGGGAAACTGATGGATTCCCCACGGCTCCAGGAGGAGTCGAATTCCTCGCCGGATTCGAATTCGACGCCCACGTAGTGCACCTCGACGGTGCCACCGGGTACGGCTTCCTTGCCTTCGCCCTCGATGATGTCCTTGATCACGAGTTCGCTGGGCGCGGGGCCTGCCTGGAATTCGATCTCCGGCTTGGTCATTCGGCTATCTCCTTCGATAGATGAGTGTGTGCGGAACTTGATCGTGTTCTGACGCCGGGTCTCAGCGGTTGTCGATACCGGCGTAATCGCGTGCGCCGTAACCGGTGTAGACCTGACGCGGGCGGCCGATCTTGAGCGGCTCGCTGTGCATTTCCCGCCAGTGCGCGATCCAGCCGGGGAGCCGGCCCATCGCGAACAGGACGGTGAACATGCGGGTCGGGAAACCCATCGCCTTGTAGATGACGCCGGTGTAGAAGTCGACGTTCGGGTACAGCTGACGGGAGACGAAGTACTCGTCGGTGAGCGCGGCTTCCTCGAGCGCCTGGGCGATATCGAAGAGTTCGTCGTCGCCGCCGAGTTTCTGCAGGATGTTGTCGGCGTGCTTCTTGGCGATCGCGGCGCGCGGGTCGTAGTTGCGGTAGACGCGGTGTCCGAAGCCCATGAGCTTCACCCCGTCTTCCTTGTTCTTGACCTTGCGGATGAACTCCTTGACGTCGCCGCCCTGGGCCTTGATGTCGTCGAGCATCTCCAGCACGGCCTGGTTGGCGCCGCCGTGCAGCGGACCCCACAGGGCGTTGATGCCGCCCGAGACCGAGGTGAACAGGTTCGCGTCCGACGAGCCGACCAGGCGCACGGTCGAGGTGGAGCAGTTCTGCTCGTGATCGGCGTGCAGGATGAGCAGCATGTCCAGCGCCGCGGCGACCTCGGGATCGACCTCGTACGGCTCGGCCGGGAACCCGAAGGTCATGCGCAGGAAGTTCTCGACCAGGCTCAGCGAGTTGTCCGGGTAGAGGAACGGCTGGCCGACCGACTTCTTGTACGAGTAGGCCGCGATGGTCGGCAGCTTCGCCAGCAGTCGGATGGTCGACAGTTCGACCTGCTCGGGATCGCGCGGGTCAAGCGAGTCCTGGTAGTACGCCGAGAGGGCGTTCACCGCGGAGGAGAGCACCGGCATCGGGTGCGCGTTGCGCGGGAAGCCGTCGAAGAACCGCTTGAGATCCTCGTGCAGCAGGGTGTGCCTGCGGATCCGGTCGGTGAAATCGTCGAGCTGGGCCTGCGTCGGTAATTCACCGTAGATCAACAGATAGCTGACCTCGATGAAGGTCGAGGTGCCCGCGAGCTGCTCGATCGGGTAGCCGCGGTAGCGCAGGATGCCCTGTTCACCGTCGATATAGGTGATCGCCGACTTGGTCGACGCGGTGTTGGTGAACCCGGGGTCGTAGGTGACGTACCCGGTGCTGGCCAGCATTTTGCCCAGGTCGACGCCGTCGTTACCTTCGGAGGCTTGGGCGATCTTCATCGCGTATTCGCCGCCGGGGTAGCTCAGCACCGGCTTGGCGTCGTTGATGTGGTCTTTTTCGGGCACGGAAGGATCCCTCTCAGGCTAGGACCGTCGGCATCGAAGTGCGGTCGGCACGGCGGTGCGATTACCTAGACGCTAGTCGCTGTCCACAGGGCCCGACGACGAGGGTGCCCGCCGGAGAACCTCACAAACATACTTCTCTCACGTGAGCATATTGCGTTCCGACGTCGAATGTGCTGGCGGATGCGACACGGTGTCACGGCTTCTCGGCGTTCACTCGATCCGTGTCACGACGGGCTCCTGCCGAGGTGAGCGCGTCACCGTGTATCGGACGAAGGCCGGGAAGGCGAGAGCCGCGAGCACCACACCGATGACGGCGAGAACGCCGCCACCCGCCGCCGCGACCGCGGTACCCAGGCTCGCGGCGGCAAAACCGTGGGCAACATCACCGATGCGCGGCCCACCGGCGACGATGACGATGAAGACGCCCTGTAATCGGCCACGCATCTCGTCGGTGGTCACCGCCTGGAGCATGGCGATGCGCAACGCGGCCGACACCATGTCGACCGCGCCGCCGAATGCCGAGCACGCCAGGGCGATCCACAGTCCGACACCGATCCCGAGGCCGTGCCCGGTCAAGCCGACCGCGGCCCCGAAACCGATCATCGCCACACCCCACAGCGCGATACAGACCACGACGGCCAAGCCCTGTCGCCGCACGTGGGAGATCCATCCGGAGAACACCCCGCCGAGCACCGCGCCGACGGACATGGACGCGAACAACAGGCCCAGTGCCACGCCGCCCTCGGCCGGGTCGTGGAAGGTTTCGTGCGCGATCTGCGGGAACAGCGCCCTCGGCATGCCGAACACCATCGCGATCACGTCGACGAGGAACGAGGCGAGCAGGATGCGCTGGGTCGCCAGGTAGACGAAACCGTCGAGCACGGTGCGCAATCCGGCGGTGCGCGCGTCACCGGTCGGCGGGATCGCGGGCAGTTTCCACACCGCCCAGATGGTGGCGAGCAGCGCGACGGCATCGATCAGGTAGAGCGTGGAAAGGCCGACGACCGGGATGAGCACACCCGCGAGCACCGGTCCCGCGATCGCCCCGGTCTGCTGCACCGTCATGCTCAGCGCGCTCGCCGAGGCGAGGTGTTCGGTCGGAAGCAGGCGCGGGATCGCGGCGCTGCGGGTCGGCTGATTGACCGCGAACAGCGCCTGCTGGGCGGCGAAGAGCACCAGGATTACCCAGACATTGTCCAGTCCGGCGGCGGCCTGGGCCCAGAAGGCGAGCGCGGTCAGGCCGGTGCCGACATTGGTGATGAGCATCAGCCTGCGCCGGTCCATCACATCGGCGAGCGCACCGCCCCACAGGCCGAACACGATCAGCGGAACCAGGCCGAACAGGCCGGCCAACCCGACGTATCCGGAACTGCCGGTGATCTGGAACAACTGCTGCGGCACCGCGACCACCGCGAGCTGCGCTCCGATGACGGTGACGATATTGCTGGTCCACAACCGTCGGAAATCCGGATAGCGCAGCGGGGTGGTGTCGGCGAGCAGTTTCACCGGCGGCAGCGTAGTGACGCGATCAGCGGCGCAGAAGGGTTGGGATCATCACAATCGTGAGGACACCGGATTCACGGCTGCAATCGGTCGACGATCTGCCGTCCCGCGTCGATGCGCACCCTGATCCGGTTGTGCAACCTGCCGCGCCGTCCCTGCCAGAATTCGACTTCGTCGGGGCGCAGCAGATAGCCGCCCCACTGCGGCGGTACCGGAATATCGTCGACGTCGGCGAAGCGGGCGGTGGTCTCGGCCAGCACCCGGTCCATTTCGGCGCGTGAACCGATCGGCCGCGATTGATGCGACGCCCACGCGCCGAGTTGGGAATCCCGTGGCCGCGACCGCCAGTACACGGAGGTCACCTCGTTCGGCACCTTGTCGACCGGTCCGCGCACATGGATCTGCCTGCCGAGCGCGGGCCACAGAAAAGTCGCGGCGGCGAACGGGATCTCGGCCAATTGGCCGCCCTTGGCCGAGTCGTAATTCGTGTAGAAAGTCACACCTTCGGGCGAGAGCCCTTTACACAGAACTGTTCGCGATACCGGGCGCGGCGATCCGCTCGCGAGCGAGACGGTGGCGAGCACCATCGCATTGGGTTCGGCCGCGCCGACCGCGGTCGCCTGTTCGATCCAATGGCGAAGCAGCGGCTCCCAGCCACCGGCCACCCAGGCCTCGTCCAGATCGGTGTCCTCGCCACTGCCGAAATGGGCGACGCCGTAATCCACACGCATCGCGGCCAGATCGGCGGTCGCGGCATATTCCGCGGCTTGCCGACCGCGCGATGAATTGTCCAGGTCACGCATGGGCCAGACGTTACTCCGCGGTAGCAGCGAGCTAAGGTTTTGGTGATCGGCATGTGCTCGGCGAAAAGCACCCAATTCGGCGAGGAATCATGCGACCCGAAGTGCAAGGAGAGTCACACATGACTACCAGCCCCGCGGTTTCCGGCGGTAAGGCCGCCGTACCGAGCGATTTCGTCAGCGGCCTCGAGGGTGTGGTGGCATTCACCACCGATATCGCCGAGCCGGATAAGGACGGCGGGGCGCTGCGCTACCGCGGCGTCGACATCGAGGATCTGGTCGGCGGCCAGGTCACCTTCGGTGATGTGTGGGCACTGCTTGTCGACGGAGCATTCGGGCACGGCTTGCCGCCCGCCGAACCTTTCCCGCTGCCGGTGCACACCGGCGACGTGCGCGTCGACGTGCAGGCCGGTTTGGCCATGCTCGCCCCGATCTGGGGATACCAGCCATTACTCGACATAGACGACGAGACCGCGCGCGAGAATCTGGCACGCGCCTCGGTCATGGCGCTGAGCTATGTCGCGCAGTCCGCGCGCGGTATCTACCAGCCCGCGGTCCCGCAGAAGAAGATCGACGAATGCACCACGGTCACCGAGCGGTTCATGACCCGCTGGAAGGGTGACCCGGACCCCAAGCACACCGAGGCCATCGACGCCTACTGGGTTTCGGCCGCCGAACACGGCATGAACGCCTCCACCTTCACCGCCAGGGTCATCGCCTCCACCGGCGCCGATGTCGCGGCCTCGCTGTCCGGCGCGATCGGCGCGATGTCCGGCCCGCTGCACGGCGGCGCGCCCGCCCGCGTGCTCCCGATGATCGAAGAGGTCGAGAAGTCCGGTGACGCGCGGGCTCTGGTCAAGGGCATCCTCGACCGCAAGGAGAAGCTGATGGGCTTCGGTCACCGGGTGTACCGGGCCGAGGACCCGCGCGCCCGCGTGCTGCGCGCCACCGCCCAGCGTCTGGACGCCCCGCGCTTCGAGGTCGCCGCGGCCCTGGAGCAGGCGGCGCTGGCCGAACTGCGTGAACGTCGTCCCGACCGCGCCATCGAGACCAACGTCGAATTCTGGGCCGCGGTGATCCTCGACTTCGCCGAGGTGCCCGCCCACATGATGCCCGCCATGTTCACCTGCGGCCGGACCGCGGGCTGGTGCGCGCACATCCTCGAGCAGAAGCAGCTCGGCAAACTGGTACGCCCGGCGGCGATCTACACCGGTCCCGATCCGCGCCGCCCGGAGGACGTCGCGGGCTGGGCGACCATCACGCACGCCTGAGACACCGATCCGAACCACCCGCGCGAGCCGGGCGTCGGCGGGAGAGCCAGAACTCTCCGCGACGCCCGGCTCGTGCGCTGTCGTACGGGCGAACTGCCTCACGACGGTCGATCACCGAGGAACGGTCCGAACCGCCGGTAACCGGGCCTCCGCCCCTACCGTTCGCCCAGTGACGCCGTCCAGTCGACGGCGACGGATTCGCCGCGATCGACGGTGAAGAACGCGACTTCGAGATGTTGTCCCAGGTCGACCAGGCCGATGGCGGCCAGCGGAACCGGCTGGACCAGGCGCACCCGCCACGGCGTCGGCTCGTCCCACGCCCGCAGTTCCAGGTCGAGCCGGAGCACCGGATCGTCGATGCCGGAATAGTCGGCGGCCACGGGGGCGGCCGCGAGTACGGTGGCGTCGGCCCGGCGACCGTCGGCAAGGGTCTTGGCGACGCTGACCCGCCGCACCTCCCCGATCTCGGGCAGGTAGAGCACCAGCCGATCCCGATCGCCCGGGTCGACGCGACAGCGGACCACATCGCCCGCCTGCGCCCATTTCAGATCTTCCGCGCGCATCCGCTGCCTGACGCGGGTCTCGTACGGCGCGACGCCGTCGACGACCACGCGCACCAGGAACACGTGCCCGCCCTCACCGTCGACCGCGCCCGGTAGTTCGAAACCCGCGACCGTCGAACCGCGGTGAACGCCGAGGACGGTCGCCACCCCCTCGGTGCCACGCATCAGGAGTTCGCGCCGCGCCGCCCCGGACAGAGCGCCTGCCCGCGACCCCCGATTCCGCGACCGCGCACGCCACTCCGAGCCCATCGACGCGATACTCATGCCCGCACCCGGCCCACCCTGTGCTCGCTCATGACGGCCTACGTTAGCCGCACTGTGGTACACGACACACCGATAGCGCGTTGGACTGCTCCGGCGAGGGCGTGTCGCGTTGACACAGAGCGCATCGAGGGGGCTGCCCGGATCGCCGTCGACGCCCGAGATCCGGCGCGACGACCGAATTTCCCGGATTGTGAAAACAAACACAGGCATCACCTCCGACAACTCCCGCACCACCCGCACGGACAGTCACTGCCGCCCCTGGCGCATCGCTGGCAAACCCGTCGGACATCGGGAAGGCGTCGACCTCGCGCGGCATCGCGCGGCGCCGTGACCCACGACCACGCGACCGACCCGACGGTTCGCGTCAGCAACGTGCCCGCAACCTCCACACCCCCTACGGCCCGCAGGTCCGGCACGCTTTAGGCTTGTTCGCATGACCACTGCGTTCCCGACGATCCCCGACGACCTCAAGCCCGCCGACGGACGGTTCGGCTGCGGCCCCTCCAAAGTTCGCCCCGAGCAGTTGCAGTCCCTGGTGAACGTCGGCGCCTCGGTGTTCGGAACCTCGCACCGGCAGAAGCCGGTGAAAGACGTGGTCGCGCGCGTGCGCGGCGGCCTGCGCGAACTGTTCTCGCTGCCCGACGGTTACGAGGTCGTCCTCGGCAACGGCGGCACCACCGCGTTCTGGGACGCCGCCGCCTTCGGTCTGATCCGCGAGCGTTCGCTGCACCTCACCAACGGTGAGTTCTCCAGCAAATTCGCCGCCGTCGCCAAGGGCAATCCGTTCATCGGCGACCCGATCGTGGTGTCGTCGGAGCCGGGCAGCGCACCGGAGCCGGTATCGGATCCGTCGGCCGACCTCATCGGCTGGGCGCACAACGAAACCTCGACCGGCGTCTCCATTCCGGTGCAGCGTCCCGCCGGTTCGGGTGACGCGCTGATCGCCATCGACGCCACCTCGGGCGCGGGCGGTCTCCCGGTCAACATCACCGATGCCGACGTCTACTACTTCGCCCCGCAGAAATGCTTCGCCGCCGACGGTGGCCTGTGGGTGGCGCTGATGAGCCCGGCCGCGCTTGCCCGGGTCGAGGAGATCAAGGCCTCGGGTCGCTGGACCCCGGAATTCCTGTCGCTGCCGATCGCCATCGACAACAGCTCCAAGGACCAGACCTACAACACGCCCGCGCTCGCGACGCTGTTGCTTTTCGCCGATCAAATCGAATGGCTCAACGGCAACGGCGGCCTGGATTGGGCGGTCAAGCGCACATTGGATTCGTCCTCGCGGCTGTATTCGTGGGCCGAGTCGAGCGAATTCGCCACGCCGTACGTCGCGGATCCGACACACCGTTCACAGGTCGTCGGAACCATTGATTTCGCCGATTCCGTCGACGCCGCCGCGGTCGCGAAGGTGCTGCGCGCCAACGGGATCGTCGATACCGAGCCTTATCGCAAACTGGGCCGCAACCAGTTGCGCGTCGGTATGTTCCCCGCGATCGACCCCGAAGACGTGAGCCTTCTTACGCGTAGCATCGACTGGGTCGTCGAGAAACTGGTCTGATAACCGGAATAAGAAAATCCGGTAACCGCTACAAATCAGCAAACCCCGGGCCGCGACGACAACTCCGGATTCGAATCCCACGGGAACCGAGTTCGCGAGTGTCGTTCGTGGCCCGGTTTTTCATGAAAAGTGGCCGCTTCGAACGGAATCGGAGGGTCGCGCGCAGTCGCGGCAAACCGAGACGAACAGAGCAGACTAGCGGTTCCGAAGGCCTGTCCGCAGATTTTCGGCCCGCGTGTCTTGCCTCGAGATCAGCGACTGTGCACTACTGTTTCGAAACAGTGGGCGGTGTCGCGAGCCGACGCGATAAGGAGGCAGTGGTGCGTGAACTTCGAGTGATCGGGGTGACGCCCGACTCCACGCACATCGTGTGCATCGACCCAGAGTCAGGAACCAAGTACCGGTTGCCCGCCGACGACAAACTTCGCGCGGCGGCACGTGGAGACCTCGCTCGATTCGGCCAGATCGAGATCGAAATGGAAGCGACCATGCGTCCACGAGATATCCAGGCCCGTATACGAGCCGGTGCCTCCGTCGATCAGGTCACCGCGGAATCCGGGATGCCGATGAGCCGCGTCGAGCGTTTCGCGTACCCGGTTCTGCTGGAGCGGGCCCGCGCGGCCGAATTGGCGCAGAAGGCACATCCGGTACGCACCGACGGCCCCGCCGTGGAAACGCTCATCGATATCGTCACCGCCGCTTTCACCGAGCGCGGGCACACCCTCGAGAATGCCGAATGGGATGCCTGGAAGGACGAGAAGGGTTTCTGGGTCGCCCAGTTGCAGTGGCAGAACGGGCGTTCCGAGATCGCCGCGCACTGGCGCTACCAACCGGACGCCCATGGCGGTTCGGTCTCCCCGCTCGATGATCCCGCCTCGGATCTGATCGACCCGGATTTCGGTCGCGCACTGCGCGGTCTGGCGTCCATCCTGCCCGCGCAGTCCGAGTTGGAGGCGCAGTCCGCGCCCGAACCGGTCATCGAGTCGACACGTCCGCCGCGCGAAAGCACCGCGACGCCCGCGCGTCCGGCGCCGAGGCCCGCGATGGACGAGTACTACGAGCGGCGTGCCGTCGCGGCGGGCGGTTCGCCCGCGGCGATTCCGGCGGCGAACGGTTCGGGTACCGGGTCGGCCGCCGCGGTACCCGCCGCGAACGGTTCCGGCCCGAAGGCGCCCGCCGCCACCGCACCCGCGGTGAACGGTGCGGTTCCCAAGGTTCCGGCGGCCACCGCACCCGCGACCAACGGTTCCGCCGCTACGGTCGCGGGCTCGCCCACCACGGCTCCCCCGGCTGCGCCCGCCGCCGCGACGACGACGCCTGCCGCGAGCACACCGGCTCCCCCGGCTGCCGCCCCCGCGGCGTCCGCGCCGCCGCATCCGACCGCCGAGGACCCGACCAAACCCGCCGCCAAACCCGCACCGGCGAAAACCAATCGGAACAAGCGCGGCAAGGCTCCGATGCCGTCCTGGGAAGACGTCCTGCTCGGCGTCCGCAGTTCCGGCCACTGAGAGTACGGCCCACGCGCGGTGGGTGTCGGCCGGATTCGGTCACATCCACCGCATACCGTGATCGAGTTTGCCAGCCGAGCCGATCAGGTTGCTGGAAGTGATGAATCGCGAAAATCTGGGGCCCGCTGGCGTGTTCGGTAGCCGAAGCCGTGCGGCCGTGCCCTTCTTGCGCGTAGATTTCTCGGTGTCGTCGGTGTTGACGTCGGCGCGGGCAGTTCGCGGTGACGCCGTGTAGGCGACAACACGCTAGTTTGCTGGAAGTTCGCGGAGCTATTTCTCGTAATTCGGGAGGTGCCGGAAATGCTGTCCAAAGCTTCTTCCCTCTGGTACGTCGACGCACCGGACCCGACGGCGGTGCTCCGCGCGAACCACGACCCAGATCCGGATGCCGCACTGGCACTGGCCACACAGCTCTACGCCGACCACGATGTCGTGCCGGGCATGGTCGGCACCCTCGGCGGCTGCGCGGGCCCGGACCGGGGCGAGGTCTACATCGGCTGCTATCCCGGCGTCACCGTGGTGTGCTCGCCCCACTCCGCCCAGGTGTACCCGACAACGCTGCCGGAACTGCTGGTCCGCCCGCTGGCCTCGGAGCACACCTACCTCGTCGCCTTCGACACCGCGCACGGCTGGGGCGCGTACGCGCAGTGGGAGCGTGGCGAATTCCGCCGGGCCTTCAGCGCGACCCGGGTGAACATCCTCGAAGACGAGGGCCTGCCACGGGTCTGGGAGCGCCCGTTCTGGGCGGGCGAACACCCCGTCGACTGGCAGCCGGGAGAAATGCCCGACCCGCAGGCCCTGCCGTTCGACCCACCCGATTTCGCGGACGCGGCGAACAACCAATGGCTCGGTTTCCACTACCGCGCGGGCGCCGAGAACGAGTCGGCGCTCTCACCGGGTGATATCTCGGTCTGCGGTTTCACCCTGCTCCCGAAGGGGCATCAGACCGATCCGGCCGAGGTCATTCCGGCCCCGCGGCGTGCCGTCGACGGAACGGCAAGGCGTCGTGGGATTTTCGGCTGGCTCGGCGGCGACCGGGTGTCCCAACACGAATGAGCCGGTCCCGGACCTAGAGTGCCGACAGACCCGTGACGACGAGCGCGAACCACGCGAGCACCACGCCCACCGCGACACCCGCGATGACCCAGCGGGTGACCGGGGTGGCGCGCCAGCGCCACGCGGTGGGCGCGGCTCCGCCGGCCGCGACGAGATTGACGAGTACCGACAGGACGGGGTGTACGCGGGCCAGCGCCTCGCCGAACGAATAGACGGCGGCGGCGGACAGTACGGCGACCATGACCGCGACCGTGATTCCCGCCGCCCACGGGGTCGGATCGCGGTACTCCGGATAGGGCCGATAGGGCTCGTAGGCCCCTCTGTCGTTCACGACAACCTCACTCGTTCATAGAACGCCATCGCGGC
This sequence comes from Nocardia noduli, assembly GCF_019038455.1. NCBI lineage: Bacteria > Bacillati > Actinomycetota > Actinomycetes > Mycobacteriales > Nocardiaceae > Nocardia > Nocardia noduli. The sequence goes on along the minus strand of NZ_JAFMPL010000035.1, from coordinate 7,812 downwards.
GGCCGTCGCCACATTGAGCGAATCGGTGCCGGGCGACATCGGGATCCTGGCCCGGATATCGGTGGCGGCCATCGCCTCCTCGGACAGCCCCGGCCCCTCCGCGCCGAGCAGCAGCGCCACGCGTTGCCCGGTCATGGCGGTCGCGAGATTCACCGCCGCCGGGCTCGGGGTGAGCGCGATGATCTGGAACCCCCCGGCGCGAAGGAGTTCCAGTCCGTCCGGCCAGGTCGGCAATTGCGCGAACGGCACCCGCAACACATGCCCCATCGAGACCCGGACCGCACGCCGGTAGAGCGGGTCGGCGCAACGATCCCCGAACAGAATCGCGTCCGCGCCCAATCCGGCCGCGTTGCGGAACATCGAGCCCAGATTCTCGTGGTCGTTGATACCTTCCAGCACCGCCACGGTCCGCGCCGTGGCGAGCACCTCGTCCACGCGCAATGCCTCCGGCCTCGGCGCGACCGCGAGCACTCCGCGATTCAGATGGAATCCGACGACTTCTGCCATCACCTCGGGATCGGCCCGGTAGTACGGCACATCGACATCCGCGAGATCCTCGGCCAACTGCTCGTACCGCTTCCCCACACCGAGCAGCGCGCTCGGCCGGAACCGCGATTCGAGCATCCGCTGCACGACCACCACCCCCTCGGCGATCACCAGTCCCTTGCGGCCGGGCAGATCCGGTCTGCGGTCCGCGGAGGACAGATCACGGAAGTCGTCCACCCTCTCGTCGGCGGGATCCTCGATATCGATCACTTCGGCCACCGCTACATCCTGCCGGGCCCGCCCACCCGTCGTGCCGCAGGTCCTGTCGCGGACCCGCGACGCGCCAGGACGCGATAATCACGTGCCCGGCCGGGACCGCGCGTGGCATGGTCGTGGCATGACTCTGGTTTCCGGAATCACCATCCGCTCGGCTACCGAGAACGATGAGGCCGGGATCGCGCTGCTCGCTTCGGTGTCGTTCGGATTCGGGTACGAACCGCCGGAGCGGCGGCAGTCGGCGCCGATCTTCCCGCTGGAGGGCTCGCTGGTCGCCGTCGAAGGTGAGCGCGTGGTCGGTCACAGCGCGTCGATGGGGATGACGCTGACGGTTCCCGGTGAACGGACCGTCCCCGCCTGCGGAATCTCGGCGGTCGGGGTGGCGCCGACGCATCGGCGGCGCGGAATTCTGCGGGCCATGTACACCGAACAGCACCGGCGGACCGAGGCGGCGGGACTGCCCGTCACCATCTTCACGGCGAGCCGCGCGACCATCTACGGACGTTTCGGCTACGCGCCGACCGTCCGGCACAACGCGATCACCATCGATCGGCGATTCGCCGAATTCCTGCCGAGCGCACCCGACCCGGGCGGGGTCACGGTGGAGGTACCGCAGAACGTCACCGAGCAGGTGAAGTCGATCTACGACCGGTGGCGCAGGCAGACGCCGGGAGCGCAGCTGCGCCCGGAAACGAGTTGGGCGCAGCGGTTCTCCGATCCGCCGCAATGGCGCGAGGGCGAGACGACCTTCTTCGCGCTGCTGCACGCCGATGGTTACGCGCTGTATCGCTACCACCGCGGGGGCCAGTACACGAACGTCCGTGTGCTCGAATTCCGCGCGGTCACCTCCGACGCGCATGCCGCGCTGTGGCGGGCTCTGCTCGGGTTGGACATCGTCACCCGCATCGAGGCGGAAATCTCCGACAACGACCCGCTGCCCTATCTGCTGACGAATTCGCGTCTGGTGACCACCCACGACCGCACCGACAGTCTGTGGATGCGTCTGATGGATGTGCCCGCCGCGCTCACCGCTCGCGCCTACCGGGGCGATCTCGACGTGGTACTCGCGGTCACCGATCCGTTCCGGGACGCGGGCGGGGTCTTCGCGCTGCGCGTACGCGACGGCGAAGCCGAATGCGCGCCGACCGGCCGGACCCCCGATATCGAACTCGGCATCGATGTCCTGGGCGGGCTCTATCTCGGCGCCTACCCGGCGCGGGCCTTCGCGGCGGCGAATCGCTTGCGATTCAAGGACACCGATCGGGTGCGAGCGCTGGATGCGGCGTTCGCGTCCGAGCGTGACGCCGAACTCGGCTGGTTCTTCTGAACACCGCGGGAACCGCCGGGAGAAGCGCGGAGCGCGGCGGCGATTTCGCCGTACCCTGGATCCTATGAAGCCGATTCAGCTGGTCCTCAATATCCTGTGGCTCATCTTCGCCGGATTCTGGATGGCGCTGGGCTACATTCTGGCCGGAATCATCTGCTTCCTGCTGTTCTTCCTGGTCGTGCCCATCCCGTTCGGGATCGCCTCGTTCCGGATCGCCGGATACGTGCTGTGGCCGTTCGGGCGCACGACGGTCGACAAACCGGGTGCGGGCACCGGGTCCATGCTCGGCAACATCATCTGGTTCATCTTCGCCGGGTGGTGGCTGGCGCTGGGACATCTGCTCACCAGCATTCCGCTGTTCGTATCGATCATCGGAATCCCGTTCGGCTGGGCGAATCTCAAATTCATCCCGCTGTCGCTGTTCCCGCTCGGCAAGGACATCGTCGAGAGCGATCAGGCCTTCGGCGGGCGCTGATCGCGCTACTCCGATTCGGTGACGATCTGTTTCATGATCCCGACCGCCTGGGTCAACACCACCAGTTGATCGTCGGTGAGGGTGGAGAGCTGTTCGGTCATCCAGGCTTCGCGCGCGCTCGCCTCGTCGGCGATGAGCGCGCGGCCCGCGGGTGAGAGCGAGACGATGATCTGCCTGCCGTCAGTCGGATGCGGTTTGCGCACGACCAGGTCCAGATCCGTCAGCGACGCGATGACCCTGGTCATCGACGGCGGCTGGACTCGTTCCTTCGCGGCCAGCGCCCCCGGTGTCATGGCGCCGTCCCGATTCAGGGTGGCGAGCGCGGAGAGTTGGGTCAGCGAAATCTGTGCGTCGGCGCGCCGACCCCGCAAATGTCGCGTCAGCCGAACCACCGCCAGTGAGAGTTCACCGGCGAGAGCTCGAACATCCGATGGCGTTGTCACAGACCGAAACGATACGGGACCGGCCGACGGGGGGACGCCGGTTCCCGACGCTAGGCTGGGGCGGTGCCCCCCGAAGTCCCGCAGATCCCGCCGCGCCTGACCGACCCGCGTCCCGTGCTCGCGGTCGGCAGCGCCCTGTGGTTGATCGCCACGATCGTGGTGTTCGCCAGCGGTGACCAGTGGGAATCGGCGCGTCCGGTGTGCCTGATGGGGTTGGCCGTCGGACTGCTCGGCACCACGATCTTCCTGATCCAGCGCCGCGGCGCTCGTCGCGGCGACAAGGGCGCGCAGACCGGGCTGTAGTGCCGCCCCGGCTCAGTCGATCTCGAATTCGTCGCTGATTCCGGTGAAGGGGCGCAGGGTCGCGTCCGTGCCGAGCGCGTCGGCGAAATGCACGAATCGGTAGCGACCCGGTGCGGCGTCACCGGGGATGTCCCAGGTGAACCCCGCCACCGATTCGGCCGCCGCCCTCTTGCTCCAGTGGTAGCGCACGGCCCACTCTCCTTCGTTCGCGACGCGCGTCCAGCCACCGGACGCGGTGCGCCGCTGCACTTCCAGGAAGGTGGCGTTGCGCCGCGGATTGTGTTTCGGGTGCGCGGAGACGAATTCCACCGCCGCCCGCTCGCCCCGCCGATAGGCGGCGACCGGTTGGCTCAGCACATCCCCGAAGGCGCGGCCGGGCGGCGTGGCGTCCGGCCCCGGAGCGGGCACGAAATTCGGTTGCATATTCGAGATGTCGCGCGGTGCCGGGCCGCGCGCGATCGCCGCGCGCGCCGCGAAAGCGGTTGCCAGCCTGGTGAATTCCTGGAGATAGGCGGGAAGTGTGTAGCGGCCGAACAGGGTCGAGCCGCCTTCGTACTGCTGCGCGTCGTATTCCTCTGGTGTGGTGACGTATTCGTGGTAGGCGTTGGCGTAGCCCTGCATGAGCACCTGCTCCTGGTCGACGCCGAGCGCCGCCGCGACCGCGCGCCGGATACGCAGGCCCGCGACGATGGTGAACTCGCCGCCACCGCCCGCCAGATAGAGCTCGCCGATGCGCATGATCTGGATCGGCACCACATTCGGCACCCACGGCGCGGGCGGCAGCAGACCGAGCGGCGCGACGATCGCCTTGGGCGCCTGGGCATCCGCGAGCCAGGCCGGCGCGGGCGCGGTCGGATCGCCGATGGCCTCGAGGAACGGATTGCGCACGCCCTCGGGAATCGGCAGGCCGGGCAGACCCGGACCGTCCTCCACGCTGCCCGCGATCAGGGCGACGCCCGCGGCGGCGGGCGCGGTGTGGCCCGATCTGCCGTCCGGGGTGAAACGTCCGTCGACGGCGATATCGGCGAGGTCGATGTAGCACAGCAGCGCGTCAACCGGACCGGCCATCGATCGGGCCGATGCGAGGGCGTCCTTCGACGCCTCGTACTGCCGCTCACCGATGATGCGGGTGTTCTCGAACTCGTCCTCGGTCGGGCCGGAGGTGGGGCGCAGATTCAGATTGGGGGACATGTCGCCCGCGTTGGTCTGAGCGAAGGCCGCGATGAAATCCGGTGCGCCGTCCAGGTATCGGATGCCGTGGTCGATATGTTCGTGCGCGAAGGAGGCGTACCCCTTGTTGTCGGAGCTGATGAGGCGATTCGAATTGCTCATCGACGTGTTGTGCGTGGCGTACCAGGTGATCGCGCCGACTCGCTTGCCGCCCTTGACGATCGACAGCGCGGTGACCGCGGGGTCGATGGCATCGGGGAAATATCGCCGGTCCGATTCCGGATTGCGGTCGAAGGCGACCCTGGAACGATTCACGCTCGCGTTGTGCAGTTCGGCGCGGCCGAGCGCGAGGGTCGCGGGTCCGAGATCGGCGTGCGCCGCCTCGATCGCCTCGACGATGCCGTTCACCTCGGCGTCGTAAACCTGTTGCTGGAAACCGAGAATGGACAGGTTGTAGGCGTAGTCGTGGCTGGAGCCGCCGCAGGTGGCGTGCGAATGCGTCGAGGTCAGCATGACGTTCTGTTCGGTGTACAGATCACCGAAGCGGCCCGCGAGTTCCCGCATGACGCCGCGGTGCACCGACTGGAAGATCATGCCGTTCTCGGCGACGACGTAGACGATCCGTCGGCCTGACGCCTCGATGACGAAGGCGCGGGCGCGCGGGCGCAAATGGATTCCGGCGGTGGTCTGTTCCAACTGCGAATAGCCCATCATCCCGCATTCGGCGGCCGGGCCGGTGAGATCGGAGATGCCGAGTCCGATTCGATAAGCCTCCGTCGCGGGGGTGGCCGTCGCTGTCGCGCCGAACATCTCGGTCGCGCCGGGCAGAGCGACCGCGGCAAGAGTAGCCGAACCCGCGACGGTGCGGGCCAGAACGGTTCTGCGTGACACAGGCATACGCGTCTCCTTCATCCGGATGGCAGCGAACCACATAACTGGACAAACGTCCAGTCGAGATTTCTGGTCACGGCGAATTGACTGCGCGCGCGCCGGACGCTTAACTCGCACAGGTGTCCTCCCGATTGAGCGTCGAAGAACGACGGGCCCACCTTATCGAGGCGGCGATCGGCCTTGCCGAGAAAAAGGGCGTTGCCGGTGTGACCACGCGCGATGTGGCTCAGGCGGCAGGCGTTTCGCTCGGTGTGGTGCATTACTGTTTCGAAAACAAGGACGCGCTGATGACCGAGCTGGTCAAAGCGCTATCGATGGAATTACGCGATTCCGTCGACGCCGATGAAACGGTATGGCAGGACGCGGGAAGTGGAAAAGAAGCGCTTCAAAGATTGGTGCGCGCGGGACTCGAACTCATGTGGCTCAACATTGAAGCCACACCGGAACGACAACTACTCACCTACGAAACCACCACTTACGCATTGCGCGAAGGGGAACAGACCCCGGCGAAAATCGCTATCGCGCGCGAACAGTACACATTCAACGATTCGACCGTGGCCGATATTCTCGATCACGCGCGCGAAGCCACCTCGACCCAGTGGACGACCCCGATACCGACACTGAGCCGGTTCACCCTCAATGTCATCGACGGGGCCGTGCTGCGCTGGCTGGTCGACAACGACAGCGAAGCGGTGCGCGAACAGTTGGATCTGCTCAGCGGCATGCTCGCGAGTTATTCCACGGCGTAGGGATTCTCGTCGGCCGATGACACGGTGCGCGGGACGCTCAGGTGCGTGGTCGCGCCATCGCGCCACCAGGGCACCGAGATCGTCGCGGTCACCGCGCCGGACAGGCGAACGGTCAGATCGTCGTGGACGACCAGTTCGCCGTCCTGCGGCGGCAGCGTGAACAGCTGACGCAGCACGACACCGAGCGGTTCGGCCGACCAGGAGGTGCGGCGACCCGAACCGACCACCTCCGCGGTCACCGACTCCGAGACCAGGGGCAGATCGAGCAGTCGGGCCAGCGCGGGTGCGCCGTCCGCACCGCCGAGCACCAGCCGCCGCGACGGCACGACCAGACCGAACCACGGCAGGTCGAGCACCATGACATCGGCCGGGTCGGCGGCGTCGCCGGACAGGACGCGGACACGTTCGGGCAGGTCGAGATCGGACAGGTCGAGTCGATTATCGGCCACCGCCGCCGCGAGCAGACGGTGCGCGTGCGCGACCACGTCGGGCGCGGGGGTTTTCGACGGGTCGGCGAGCGCGTCGAGCAGAGCCTCGGCCAGATCCGTCGTCATGGCGGCCGGATCGACGAACACCGCGCGCAGACCGTCGAGATCGGCCTGTGTGAAACCGTCGAAGGTGAATTCCGGCAGCAGACCGGTGAATTCGGTATCGGCCGGATGCCGGTAGAGCCCGAGGCGGGTGCCGTGGATGCGCGCGTGCCTGCGCAACCACCAGGCGGTGTAGCCGTCCGGATCGGCCACGAGACGCCGCGTCTCCGGCTGGGAGACCAGTTCGAGTAGCGCGTCCGGCCACGCGACCTCGTCCACCAGATCCAGATCGCGGACCGCGGCGAACTCCCTCGGATCCGTGGTCAGGGTGGCCCACCAGGATTCCTCGTCGTCCAGATCGTGATCGGGTCCGGTCGGATCGGATTCGACGACGACGGCGAAATCCCAGCCGACGCCGATCGCGCGCAGCGCCTGCGCGCCGTAGCGGTCGACGAGTTCCTCGGCGAGGGTGCCGAGCGGGGTGTCGTCGGGCAGCAGCGGGTACAGCGGCGCGCCCGGCAGCAGCAATTCGTCGGCGGGACGCAGGTCGCCGTCGGTATCGGGTAATTCGAGCAGCCCCAGCCAGGACGGCAACAGTCGCGCCTCGGCACGCGCCGCGAGCGACAGGATCGCGTCGGCGATCTCCGGATCGTCCGGGTGATCCTCCAGCTCGGCGTGCAATCCGGGATCGTTCAGCAGATCTTCCGGGTTCGCGCTGCGCGCTCCCAGCCGGGCGAGCAGCGGATGCGCGGCCTCCGGATGGACCAGCCGCGCCCAATGCAGGGGTATCGCGACGTCGAGTCGATCACCGAGTACGACGGTGCGCGGCCCCGTGACCACCCGGCCGTCGGCCAGCGGAACCGCGAGCGCCCCCAATTCCTCGGCCGCCAGCGGGTCGGCCACGAACGGTTCCAGTGCGTCGTACAGTCCACGCCACCAGTCCGGTGTCCGCTCCAAGCCGCCGGAGAGCTCGGCCAGCCGCGCCAGCCCCAGCCGATGCACGTCCAGCACCGCCAGCGCCTCGGTGTGCGCCGGTCGGGACAGTTCGGGAATCACCAGCGGGCCGACCATATCGTCGAGCAGAGCCGCGAGTTCCTGGCTCAGTCCGGTCAATACGCTGGCCCTGGTCGGGACGGCGGTGAAGTCGGGGGCGGTTCCGCTG